>SCTT01000404.1 GCA_004322435.1 bacterium | reverse complement strand
GATGGCCGTGAACTCGCCGCTCCTCGAGAACGTCACCATCGACGGCGCCAAGGGCCTGCTCGTCAACATCGTCGGCCCGCGCGGGATGACGATGGCGGAGCTCAAGGCCGTCGGCGACTTCTTCCACACCGCGGTCAGCTCGGACGCCAAGATCAAGGTGGGCCACGGCTACGACGACGCGCTCGGCGACAAGCTGCGGGTGACCGTCATCGCCACCGGCTTCGCGCGGCGCGGCACGACGCGGACGCACGCCCCGCTCGGGCGGCTGACCTCCGGCATCCAGGGCCCCGGCGGGGCGCGCCCTCAAAGTCCCCGGCGGGAGCCCGCCGCGTCGCCGCTGGCGTCCCAAGACGACCTCTCGAAGCCCGCGTTCATGCGCTGGAAGGTGCGCAAACTTAAGTAGAATCTCCCGTCGGCACGCCCGCACCGAGGAAACCCCCCTATGGACCTCCAGAACCTGCTCCAGGCGATGATCAACCAGAAGGCCTCCGACCTGCACATCCGCGCGGGCGGCAAGGCCTTCATCCGCGTGGACGGCGACCTGGTCGCCGTCGGCGAGACCGACGTGACCCCGCTCGAGGTCGAGACGATGATGGGCCAGATCGCGACCCCGCGGGCCAAGAAGCTCTTCGCCGAGGCCGCGGAGTGCGACTTCTCCTTCCAGGTCGGCGAGGTCGCGCGCTTCCGCGTCAACGCCTTCAAGCGCATGGGCAAGCTCTCGATGTCCATCCGCATCATCCCGATGACGATCCCCACCGTCGACGACCTGCGCCTGCCCGCGGCGACGGTCAAGAAGATCGCCGAGAACGAGCGCGGCCTGGTGCTCGTCACCGGCATCACCGGCTCCGGCAAGTCCTCGTCGCTGGCCGCGATGGTCGACTACATCAACTCGACGCGCGCGGTCCACATCCTCACGGTCGAGGACCCCATCGAGTTCGTCCACAAGGACAAGAAGTCCATCATCAGCCAGCGCCAGATCGGCGAGGACACCTTCGACTTCGTGCAGGCGCTGCGCATGGCGATGCGCCAGGACCCCGACGTGATCCTCATGGGCGAGATGCGCGACGCCGAGTCGGTGTCGGCGGCCATCACCGCCGCGCAGACCGGCCACCTCGTCTTCGGGACGCTCCACACCATCGACGCCGTGCAGACCGTCAACCGCATCATCGACCTCTACCCGCCGCACCAACAGGGCCTGATGCGCATCCAGCTGGCGGAGTCGCTCAAGGCCGTCGTCAGCCAGCGCCTGCTGCCCTGCATCAAGGGCGGGCGCATCCCGGCCGTCGAGGTGATGATCGTGACGGCGCACGTCAAGAAGCAGATCGAGGACAACTCCTCGCAGGGCATCACCCAGGCCCTGGCGAAGGGCGCCTTCTACGGGATGCAGACGTTCAACCAGAGCCTCGTCAAGCTCTACAAGGACGGGATGGTCAAGGAAGAGGACGTCCTCGCCGCCGCCACCAACCCCGACGACGTGAAGCTCGCGATGCGCGGCATCGAGCAGGAAGTCCGGGCCGGCGGCTGATTTTACCTCAGGAGAACCATCATGTTCGCGGAAGGCTACATCGGCATCGCCGGGACAATCGGCGTGGGCAAGTCCACGCTGACCACAGACCTCGCCAAGGCGCTCAACTTCGAGCCCATCCTGGAGGAGGTCGACGGGAACCCCTACCTCGAGCCCTTCTACAGGGACATGAAGGGCTTCGGCACGATGATGCAGGTGTGGCTCTTGAACCACCGCTTCCGCCAGCACCGCGAGTTCGTGACCCGCATCAGCCTGGGGCGCATCCGCGGCGTCGTGCAGGACCGCACCATCTGGGAAGACACCATCTTCGCGCGGATGCTCAACCGCCACCCGGACAAGATCATCTCGGACCTGGACTACAACACCTACCTGGACCTCTTCGACAACATGGTCCTGCGCGAGCTCGTGTTCCCGCAGATCATGATTTACCTCGAGGTGAAGCCCGAGACCGCCTTCAAGCGCATCCAGGCGCGCGGCCGCGTCATGGAGCGCACCATCTCGCTGGATTATCTGCGGATGCTCCGCGAGAATTACGAGGAGTTCATCGCCGAGATGGAGGGCGCGGGGGTCCGCATCCTGCGCCTGCGCTGGGAGGAGTTCGTCCCCATCCCGGAGGTCGCGCGCCTCGTGCACGAGTACAGCCTCAAGCCCTCGAGCTTCACGAAGTGGGTCCGGCCGCTGCGCCGCACCCCGCGCATGGACCCGCGCCCCGAGCTCATCGCGGACACCAAGGGCGCGACGCCGCAGAAGGCCGCGGCGTGAGCCCCGTGGCCGAGGCCCCCGTGACCCTTTCGGGCCTCCGGCACGGCTTCACGGCGGCGGCCGACGGCGACATGTCGCCGGCGGCGGCCCGCGCCGCCGCCGGCCTCGGCGACGTCCTAACCCTCAAGCAGGTCCACGGCGCCGTCGTCCACCGGGCCGCCCCGGGTCTCTCCGTCCTCGAAGGCGACGGCTGGGTCTCCACCGGCCCGGCCGTCGGGGTCTTCACCGCCGACTGCTCTCCGCTCCTGCTTTGGTCCGGCGACGGACGCGTCGTCGGGGCGTTCCACGCCGGCTGGCGCGGGCTGGCCGCCGGGATGCCCGAGGCCGCGGTTCGGGCGATGACGGACGCGGGCGCGCGGGACTTGAGCGGCGCGCTCGGCCCCCTCATCGGCCCCTGCTGCTACGAGGTCGGGGCCGAGTTCGCGGAGACCTTCCCGGCCGCGAGCCTGGCCCGCCGTGACGGGAAGCTCTATTTCGACCAGCGGGCCGAGGCGCTGCGCCGCCTGGCCGCCGCCGGCCTGCCGGCCGGCCGCGTCGCCGTCAGCCCCGAGTGCACGTCCTGCGGCCCGACCGCGTACTTCAGCTGGCGCCGCGACCGCGTGCGCCGCAGCCTCTTCTCCTACATCGCCCCGAGGGCCGCGTGAAGGTCGAGACCCTGGCCCGGCCCTGCCTGCGCTCGGTGGAGCCCTACCTGCCCGGCAAGCCCATCGCCGAGGTCCAGCGCGAGCTCGGCCTGCGCAAGGTCGTGAAGCTCGCCTCGAACGAGAACCCGCTGGGCGCCTCGCCGAAGGCGATGGCCGAGCTGCGCCGGGCGGTCAAGGACACCGGCCTGTATCCGGAGGGGGCGAGCCCGCTTTTGCGCCGCGCGCTGGCGGCGCACCATGGCGTCGGCGTCGGCCAGGTCATCGTGGGCAGCGGCTCCGACGAGGTCATCCGGCTCCTGTGCGAAGCGCTCCTGGGCCCCGAGGACGAGGTCGTCTGCTCGCGCCACGGCTTCATCCGGTTCAAGCAGCAGGCGATGATGATGGGCGCCGGCGTGGTCGAGACGCCGATGCGCGGCTTCACGCACGACCTCGAGGCGATGGCGCGCGCGGTCACGCCGCGCACCAAGATGGTCTACGTGGCCAGCCCCAACAACCCCACCGGCACCTACAGCACCGCCGCGGAGCTCTCGGCCCTGCTGGCCGCGCTCCCCGCGCAGTGCGTGCTCGTCCTCGACGAGGCTTACGTCGAATATGCCCGCACGGCTCCCGGCTACCCGGATACCGTGCCCGCCTTCACGGCGAAGCATCCGAACCTCTTCGCGCTGCGCACCTTCTCGAAGGCCTACGGCCTGGCCGGCCTGCGGGTCGGCTACGGCGTCGGGGACGCCGCGGTCGTGTCGCTCCTCGACCGCATCCGGATGCCCTTCAACGTCGCCCTGCCCTCGCAGCGCGCGGCTTTGGCGGCTTTGGGCGACGCGGCGTTCTTGCGGCGCGGGGTCTCCCAGAACCAGAAGAGCCGCGCGGAGCTGGCCCGCCGCCTCGAGGCGCTGGGCCTGCGCTGCGGCCCGTCGGCGACGAACTTCCTATTCTGCGCGTCCCCGCTGCCCGGCCGCGAGCTCTTCTCGCGCCTCCTCAAGCGCGGCGTCATCGTGCGCCCGCTCGACGAGTACGGACTGCCCGGCCACGTGCGCATCAGCGTCGGCACGCCCTCCCAGAACGCCTTCCTGCTGGCGGCCCTCAAGGGCGCCCTCAAGGGG
>SCTT01000403.1 GCA_004322435.1 bacterium | reverse complement strand
AGGCCCAGACGCCCCCCGTCCAGGCCCTCCACGCGCAGGCCGAAGAGGCGCTTGCCGAGGGTGGCGCCGGAGGCGTTCCCCAGGGCCTGGTAAAGCAGCCACAGAGCCGTCCAGAGCGCGGCCTGACGCCCGAGAGTCTGGGGGGTGGGGGGGAGCTTCGCGAGCCTGACGACGAGGACGTAGAGCGAGCCGACGAAGCCCGCGTAGAACGGGACGAAGTCCACGAGGAACGCCAAGAACCGGTCCGTGAGCTTGGCCGCGGGCCGCGCTTCCGACTCCATGGCGGCGATTTTAACTTACTTGGGCGCCGACTGCTTCGAGAGGCGCCAGCGCAGGTACAGGTAGTAGGCCGCCAGGGGGGCCATCGCGGCGGCGATGTAGAAGAAGGGGGTGAAGCCCACGAAGGCCTTGAAGAGGTACTTGAGGCTCATCAGGCCCGCCGTGGTGACGACCAGCGACGCCGAGCCGAAGAAGCCCATGGCGTCGGGCATGTTCTCCTTGGCGTCCGGCACGCTGGCCTGGAAGAACGAGCGCAGCTTGAGCATCGCGACGACCTGGGCCGCGCCGAAAGGCACCAAGGTCAGCGCCGGCAGGGTCAGCGTGCCGGCCCAGCCCAGCCACGCGGGCAAGCTCACCAGCGCGCCCAGCATCGGCATCGGGATGGCCATCGCCGCCACCCCGGCCAGGCCGAAGGTGCCCAAGAGCATCCACTTGAGCATGGACTTGCGCAGCAACGCGGTCTGCCAGGGCTTCGAGATCTCTTCCCACTGCTCGTCGGTGGTCTTGCCCTTCTCGGCCTCGTACTTCGCGCGGTTGGCGGCGTCGGCCGCCTTCATCCGCTTCTGCTCCCACATCATCGAGAAGCCGCCCAAGAGGCCGCCCAGGCTGTAGAGGCCGGTCAGCCAGCCGATGACGCTGGTCGCGGCCTGGGCGTTCGCCGCGCCGAGGAGCGCGATGCCGTAGGCCGGGCCCAGCATCGTGTACAGGAAGGGGTTGAGCATCGTGTACACGGTGTAGGCGAGGAAGGAGGTGCGCAGGAGCGGGTTGCCCCAGACGAGCTTCGCGCCGTGGAAGATCTTCTCGAAGAAGCCCTTCTTCGGGGCGGCGGCCGTCGCCGACTTCTGGGCAGCGTCGGCCGCGTCGAGGCCCTTGGGCATGCGCAGCGTCAGGGCGACGATGGCCAAGGAAATCGCCATCGTGACGGGGAAGGCGACGAGGGCGGGCAGGAAGCCGAAGCTGGCGACGATGGCGCCGGTGGCGATGGGGCCAGCGATGCCGATGATCTCGAGGATGGTCTGCTCCCAGGTCCAGAACTTCTCGATGCGGGCCTGGTCCTGGCCGACGATGGCCGGCGGGATGCTCTCCATCGCCGTGCCGGAGATGCCGCCCAGGAGGCCGTTGATGGAGTAGAACCCCATCATGAGGGGCAAGGTCATGTGGCCGGTGGCCAAGAGGCCGGCCAAAATGGAGATAGAGACGAGGCGCAGGGCCGAGGCGCCCAGGTAGGAGGTCTTCAGGCCGAACTTGCGCACGGCCACCGGGCCGAGCTGGCGGCCGACGACGGAGGCGATGGAGGAGAAGACGGCGAGCTGGGCGACGGCGGTGAAGTCGCCGAAGGTCTTCTGGACCAAGGTCGGCATCGCGGCGCCGAGGGCTTCGACGCCGATCTGCGCGACGACGAGGGAGCCGATGAAGAGGAAGGCCATCTTCCCGAGGCCGAACCAGCCGGCGGGCTTCTCGGGAGTGGTCTTGGAGGGCAGGACCGGGGTCGGGGCCGGCGCGTCCTCGGTTGAGACCGCGTTCTTGGCGGAGGCGGCCTCGATCGACAGCGACATCCCGTCGGCCGAGGTCTTGAGGGTGAGCGGCTGCGGCGGCGCCTGCGGGGCGGAGGAGGAGCGGCCGACGCCGATGAGGCGGGCCAGGCCGGTGCGGGCCGCGCTCAGCGGCTTGAAGGTGGAGAGGAAGCCGCCGCGGGTCGGAGCCGTCGCGTCGGCGCCGGGCTTGAGGGAGCCCTTGACCGCGTTGACCGGCGCGAAGTCGGCGTCGCCCTTCAAGCCGAAGGCGGCGCGCAGGGCGGAGAAGTGGCGGCCGAGGGAGTTCGTCTGGCCGTGCACGGTCTGGAGGGAGTTCGAGATCTCGCCGGGCAGGCCGTCGGCCTCGGTCTTGAGGGCCGAGGGCTCGAGGTCCTGGTTGACGTTCGAGAGGGACGGGGCGGCCGCGGCGGCCGGCAAAATGGACTGCGCGCCGCCGGGGCCCGGGGGCGGGGTCCAGCGGCCCTCCGGAGTGACGGCGCCGGGCTGGGCGAAGCGGGAGAAGGTGTCGGCCGAGACGGGCGAGGCCCCGGGCAGGACGGAAGCCGGCAGTCCCACCGGCGCGGCGCCGCGGACGTCCGGCATCGCGGTCGGGGCCAGGCCCGGCATGCCCATGATGGGGAGGGCGATGGAGCCGAGGCCGGGGGTGGTGACGGGGGCGGTGCGCACGCCCGCGCCGGCGGCGCCGACGCCGTTCATTCCGCCGATGGGGGCGTTTAAGTGGATGGGGACGACCTGGGCGACGGCTTCCCAGGCGCCGACGCCGGGGGTGGCGACGAGGAGGGCGGCGCAGATGACCGAGGCCGCGGCTCTCTTAAGGATAGGGATCGCCCTCTTCACACCGATATTCTAGCCGGCATAAGGATTTCTCCTCACGGCCATTAGGGCCAATTTGGACGCCTATTAAGGCCTAGTGGGATATGGGCCGGAGGGCCTACCTCCCATGATTCTCAGAAGCCGATGCGCTTGTGGGGAAATTCCGGAGGCTCCATCAGCTCACGAATTGCTTCGAAACCCTCCTCGATAAGCCTGGAATGCTCCCCAAGCCGGGCATCGTGCGCGGCCAGAATCCTTTCGATATGCGCGAACCTTCGCCCCAGCTTCTTATTCGTCTCGACGACTTCCCGCAACTGCACGAACGCGCGCATGATGGCGATGTTGACCTCGATTGCGCGCGGGCTTCTAAGGACGCTGGACAGATCGGAAGAGC
>SCTT01000402.1 GCA_004322435.1 bacterium | reverse complement strand
CTGGAAGCGCGCCGAGTTCTACTGGGGCGACGAGCGCTACGCCCCGCCGACCCACCCCGACTCGAACTTCCGGGCCGTGCGCGACATCCTGCTGGCCCCCCTCGACATCCCAAAGGATGCCATCCACCCCATCCCCACCGAAGCCAAGGACCCCGCCGCCGACGCGCGCCGCTACGAGACGGCCCTGCGCGCGCGCTGGCCGAAAGCCCCCGCCCCGGCCTTCGACGTCCTTCTCTTGGGGCTTGGCAAGGACGGCCACACCGCCTCGCTCTTCGAAGGCGTCGCGGCCCTGACGGAAGCCGAACGCTGGGTCGCCCCGGTAAGCCTTTTGACCGAGCGCGCGCCGGGCGCCGCCCGCCACGAGGGCCCGCCCGCCCGCATCACGCTGACCCCGCCCGCGCTCTCCGGGGCGAAGGCCACCGTCTTCCTGGCCGTCGGCGAGGAGAAGGCCGAGGCCGTCAAGGCCGCGTTGGGCGGAGCCGGCCCCGCCGGGCTCGTGCGACCGAACGGAGAGAGTCCCGTCTGGCTCCTCGACCGCGACGCGGCGAAGCTCCTTTGACCAAGATCCGCCTGGACCTGCTCCTCGTCGAGCGCGGGCTCTTCCCCACCCGCACGAAGGCGCAGGCGGCTCTCATGGCCGGGAAGGTCCGGGTGCCGGGCAAGGACCGCCCGAAGGCCGGAGACCTCGTCATGCGCGACGCCCCGGTCGAGGTCCTGGCCGACGCCTGCCCGTACGTGTCCCGCGGCGGGCTCAAGCTCGCGGGCGCCCTCGACGCCTTCAAGCTGGGCGTCGCCGGGCGGGTCGCGCTGGACCTCGGCGCCTCGACCGGCGGCTTCACCGACTGCCTGCTCCAGCGCGGCGCGGCGAAGGTCTACGCCGTCGACGTCGGCCACGGCCAACTCGACGCCAAGCTGCGCGCCGACGCCCGGGTCGTGAACCTCGAGAAGACCCACGCGCGGGACTTGGACCCCGCCGCATTCTCGCCGCGGCCGGACTTGGCCGTGATGGACGTCTCCTTCATCTCGCTGACGATGGTCCTCAAGCCGCTCCTGGCCTGTCTGGCCCGACCGGCTGCGGTCGTCGCTTTGGTAAAACCGCAGTTCGAGCTCGAGCCCAAGAAGACGCCGAAGGGCATCGTCAAAGACGACGCGCACCGCGAGGAAGCCCTGACCCGGGTGCGGGACGCCGCCGCGGCGCTCGGCCTCAGGGAAGCGGGGGTCATCGAGTCCCCTTTGGCGGGCGCCAAAGGGAACCGCGAGTGGCTGGTCTACTGGACGCTCAGATGAAGGTGCAGCGGTTGCAGGGCGAGCAGGACGCGCGGCGCCCCGCCTCGTGCGCCTCGCGCAGCGCCTGATACTTGGCCGAGCGCCACAGCGGTCCGACCCCGCTGTCCAAGACGTTGCCGACGGCCAGGTGGGACTTGAAGTCCACGTCGCAGGGGTTGACCAGGCCGTCCCACCAGACGAACGCGCGCCGCCACAGATCCGAGCAGGGAGCCTTCACGCCGGACTCGGGGCGCTCGTAGGTGTTCTCCCAGGGGTTGTAGTCGACGAAGGCCACCTGGTCGACGTAGCCGCCCCAGACCTTCTCCATGTCGTCGAGCTCGCCGGAGCCGGGCACCTTCACGCCGGAGACGCGGGTGATGGTGCGGGACTTGGAGTAGTGCTTGTCGCGGATGTCGTGGAAAAGGCGGACGTTGGCGAGGACCTTGTCGAGCTTCCCGCCGACGCGCAGCTGGGAGTAGGCCGGCTCGACGGCGGCGTCGGCCGAGAACACCACGGTCTGCGGCTCGGCCGCGAGGAGGGCGTGGCAGGACTTCTCGGTCAAAAGCGACGCGTTCGTATTGACCTTGAGGGCCAGGAACTTGCCCCGCGCGTAGGCGAGCATCTTCGGCAGGTCCGGGGCGAGCAGGGGCTCGCCGCGCGAGGCCAAGGTCACGGCCTCGACGTTGCCGGCCAGCTCGTCGACGACGCGCTGGAAGGTCTCGAAAGACATGACCCCCATGTGCCCGTTCGACTTCTTCGTGAAGTCGGAGTCCGTCTGGTAGCAGAACACGCAGCGGAAGTTGCACGAGGAGGCGGGCTCCACCTGCACGAGCGGCGGCCACTCGTCCAACCGCCGGCGCGCCGGGAAAGCCTCGTAGCGGAAGCGGTAGTGGAGGTAGCGGGGCAGCTCCTCGTCGGTGAGGCGGGCCATCTCGGCGGCCGAGTTGTCGTGGAGGGCGAAGGCTTCCTGACCGGCCGGCGGCTGGCGGCGGCCATGGAGCTCGTCGAGGGCCTCGCGGACCACCCGGACGCGGGCGTCGCCGTCCGAGGGCCACGCCGAGTCGAGGGCCTTCAAACGCGCGGCCACGGCCTCCGCGCCGGGACCCGCCTTGCCGCGCAGGCCGACGAAGCTCTGGTGCTTGCGATAGATCTTCTTCGGGTCGCCCATCGCGGTCATTATAGGACATCCCCCCCTTCCTTCCCCCCCGGCGAAGGCGTTTGATACCATCCCGTCGACAGATGATCCCTCACACCGACAAGCCCATCCGCTTCCACCTGGCCGAGGACACCATCGACAACGCGGACGTCGACGAGCTCGTGGCCTGGCTCAAGACCTATCCGCGCCTCACGAAAGGCCCGCGCACGGTCGAGTTCGAGCAGGCCTGGAGCGCCTGGCTGGGGGCGCCGTACTCGGTGTTCTGCAACTCGGGCTCCTCGGCCAACCTCCTGGCCTATTACGCGCTGCTGCGCTCGGGTCGCCTGCGCAACCACCGCGTCGTGGTCCCCTCGGTCGGCTGGGTGACGACGGTCGCCCCCGCGCTCCAGTTGGGGCTCGAGCCCTTCATGTGCGAGGCCGACCCCGACACCTACGGCCTCGACCTAAACCACCTCGAGAGGCTCCTTAAGGAGCACCAGCCCGGCCTCGTCGTGATGGTCCAGGTGCTGGGCGTCCCCCACAAGATGGACGAGCTGATGGCCTTGAAGGAGCGCTACGGCTTCGCGCTCATCGAGGACGCCTGCGCCGCCGGCGGGGCCGCCTACAAGGGCAGGAAGGTCGGGACCTTCGGCGACCTGGGGACGTTCTCGGCCTACTTCGGTCACCAGTTCTCCACCATCGAGGGCGGGCTGGTTTCCACGGGCGACGCGGCCCTTCGGGACCTCCTGCTGATGCACCGCTCGCACGGGTGGTCGAAAGACCTCGCGAAGGCCGAGCACGACGCCCTGGTCAAGAAGCACGGCATCGACGATTTTCACACCCCCTTCGTCTTCTATGAAGCGGGCTTCAACCTGCGGCCGACCGACCTCCAGGCGGTCCTGGGCCTGGGCCAGGTCCGCAAGCTCGACCGGATGGTCGCCCGCCGCCGCGTGAACCACGCGCGGTTCGCCGAACGCCTCTCCGGGGCGGTGGGCTTCCAGAAGGCCCCCGAAGGCGCGCAGACCTGCTCAATCTCCTTCGGCGCCCTGGCCAAGGACAACGCCCAGCGCCGGCGCATCGTCGCGGCGCTCGCCGAGAACGGCGTCGAGACCCGGGTGTTCTCGGCGGGCAACCTGGGGCTCCACCCGTTCTGGACCGAGCGCTTCGGCCCCGCCAGCTTCCCGATGGCCGACCGCATCCACCACGGCGGCTTCTTCCTCCCGAACAACCCGTCGCTCTCCGCCGCCGACGTGGACGCCATCGCCGACGTCGTCCTGGGGGCGCTCTGAGCGCCGAGGGCCTGACGCTGTGGCGCGGCCTGCTCCTGGCGCGCCTGGCCGAGGAGCTCGTCTGCCGCGACTACCGCAAAGACGAGATGAAGACCCCGGTGCACATGGGCGTCGGCGGCGAGGCCATCCCCGTGGGCGTGATGGCCGCGCTGCCTCCCGGCACGCGGTGCCTGGGCACCTACCGGAACCATTCGCTCTATCTGGCTTGCGGCGGCACGCTCGAGGGCCTGTTCGCCGAGCTCTACGGCCGCAGGCCCGGCCCCGGCAAGGGCAAGGCGGGCTCGATGCATCTGGCCTGCCCGGAC
>SCTT01000401.1 GCA_004322435.1 bacterium | reverse complement strand
GGCGCGGGAACGCATGGGGGTCGCGGTCGTGGGCGCCAAGATCTATGCCATGGGAGGAGGCAACTCCGGGGGGGCGCTGACCGTCAATGAGGAGTACGACCCGGCGACCGACGCCTGGACGACCAAAACGGCCCTGCCTGCCGCGCGGTCATCCTTCGAGGCCGGAGTGGTGAGCGGCAAGATCTATGCCATCGGGGGGAGTAGCGCGCAGACCCAGGAGTACGATCCCGCCGCCGACACCTGGACGACCAAGGCGTCCATCCCCACGAACCGAAGCAACTTCGCCTCGGGGGTCGTGGGTGGAAAGGTCTACGCGTTGGGAGGCGGGGGAGCGGCCCCCACCGAGGAGTACAACCCCGCGACCGACGCCTGGGCCACGAAGGCACCGATCCCGACGGCGCGCTATGGTCTGGCCGCTGCCGTGGTGGGGGGCAGGATCTATACGATGGGCGGCGGCGGGTCCCCGCTGACGACCCATGAGCAATACGACCCCGGCACCGCCTCCTCCTTCACCGCCCTGACGCCGAACACCCAGTACACCTTCAAGGCCAAGGCCCGGAACTCCCTCGGCGTGGAGACCCCGGAGACCGCCGACGTCAGCACCTACACCTTGGCCGCGACTCCGCTCTCGGCCGGGACGACCTTCCTCGCCGTGTTCGCCTCTTCGGCGAACTTCCAGTGGGCCGCCAACGGCAACCCCGTGGGCACCCAATTCCGCGTCACCGCCTCGACGGCGGGAGACTTCAACGTCGACGCCTCCTCGCGGGTCAGCGCCTGGTTCGCGGCGACCTCGACCTCGGTTGTGGCCCTCTCTCCCTACACGACCTGGTACTTCCGCGTGCAGGCGCGCAACGGGAACAACATCGAGACGGCGTACACGGTCCTCGGGTCCACCTTCACGCCCCTGTTCACACCGGTACTCCTGGCCGGCACCGCGGGAGACTCCTACGGCGGGCGGTGGGGCGACTTCGACGCCGACGGCGACCTGGACCTCTTGGTGGCGAACTTCGCGGCGAACGCCTCGCGGGTCCTGCGCAACGACGGCAACGGGGTCTTCACGGCGCTCACGGTCGCCGGCGCCCCGGCGGCGCTCGACGCGGCCTGGGGTGACTTCGACGGCGACGGCGACCTCGACATCGCCTTCGCCAACTACTCCGGCGACGAGGTCGTGGCGCGCTACGACGGCGGGACCTCCTTCACCCTCCTCACGCTGACCGGCACCGGCGGGGCCTCGCGCGGCGTGGCCTGGGGCGACTACGACAATGACGGCGACCTGGACCTGGCGGTGGGCAACGACACGGGCCAAGACGAGGTCCTCGCCCGCAACGACGGCGGCGGACTGTTCTCGACCGCCGCTCTGACGGGCAGCGGGGGCAGCTCGATGGGCGTGGCCTGGGGCGACGCGGACAACGACGGCGACCTGGATCTGCTCGTCTTCAACGACTCGAGCGCCAACGAGGTCCTGGCGCGCAACGACGGCAAGGGAGGCTTCGCGGTGTCGCCTCTGGCCGGGACGGGGGGATCGAACCGGCGCGGCGCCTGGGCCGACTTCGATGCGGACGGCGACCTGGACTTCGCGGCCGCGGGGGCCTCCGCCGACGCCGAGTACCTGGCGCGCAACGACGGGACCGGGGCGTTCGCCGCCGCCGCGCTCCCGGGCACCACGGCCAGCGGCGAGGACCTGTCCTGGGGCGACTTCGACGGCGACGGCGACCTGGACCTCATCGTGTCCAACGCGGGCGCCCCGGCCTATCTGCTGCGCAACCAGGGCGGCTCGTTTACGCGCCAAGACGTCGAGCATCCCTTCGGGGATGCGCGCTCCGCCCGCTGGGGCGACTACGACGGCGACGGGGACCTGGATGTCGGGATGGTCGCGCGAAGCGGCTCCACGGACGAGGGGCTCCTCCGCAACGAGTCGGACTTCCCGAACCCGCCCCCGGCGGCGCCCGCCGTCGGGGCGCTGACCCTGGAGTCCGGCGTGGCGGGCGCGACGCTGACGGTGACCTGGGCCCCCGGCTCGGACGGCGGCGCGGCCACGGCCAGCCTGAGCTACGCCATCGTCGTCGCGACCGCCCCGATGGCGCTCTCGGGGGACTCTCTGCGGGTCGTCGCTCCGTCGAGCTTCGTCGCCGTCTGGAACCAGGGCCTCCTGATGGGCGACCGCTTGTCCGGGGCCCAAAGGATCCCTTTCCGCCTCGACGCCCCCAACGTCCTGACCGCCAACTTCAAGTCCGACGCCACCTACTACATCCGCCTGCAGACCATCGACGTGGGCCTCAAGCGCAGCGCGTGGGGCGCCGAGGTCAGCACCTACGTCTTCCGCGCGGAGCCGCCGTCGGGCCGGGCGGTCCTGTCGACCGGCACGGACGGCTTCGCGGTCTCCTATGCCACGGTGGGCGCCGCCGCCTACCTGCTCGAGGCCTCCACCGCCGCGGACTTCAGCGGGACGCTCCACCGGTCCTCGACGACCGACCTGTCCGCGTCGAGCCTCGCTCTTCAGGGCCTGACGCCCAACACGACCTACCAGCTCCGCATGGGGAGCCTGTGGCAGCGCGCCACGGCCTACGCCGCGGCTTTGCCGGGCACGGCGGTGACGCAGGCGACGATTCCCGCGGCGGCCGCCGAGACCTGGCTCGAGCTCCACGAGAGCTCGGCGGCGGTCGCCTGGCTGCGCAACGGGAACCCGGTGGACGTGACGACCTACACCGTCGTCGCCAGCACGGGGGCCGCCTTCCCGAACGGCTTCTCGGGGAACCGGAGCCTGTCCACCGCGCCGGCGGGAGGGCTCCCCCAGGGCGTGGTGACGGGGTTGTCCGCCAACACCACGTATTACCTGCACGTCGCGGCGGTCAACCACGCGGGCTTCGCGTCCGCTTACGTGCTGATGTCCGCGACCGCCACGCGCATCGAGTCGCCCTCCGCCATCCTGTTCGACGAGATCTCGACCGCCACGCTCCTGGCCCGCGCCACCGCCGCGCCCTCCGGGTTCACGAACCTCGCCGTGGGCACCTCGGCGGTCAACTTCGCGAAGGGCGGCGTGTACCAAGGCTGGGTGGCCGGCAGCTCGGTGACCTTGTCCACCGGCCTGACCCCCAACACCCTCTACACGTTCTCGGCCAAATCCCGGAACATGCACGGCGTGGAGAGCGGGCAGACCGCGCTCGTCACGACCTGCACTCTGGCGGCCGTCCCCAGCACGGCGACCCCGACGTTCCCGAACCTGGGCGTTTCTTCGCTCACCTTGCAGTGGACCCATAACGGCAACCCCGCCGGCACCGAGTTCCTGGTCGGCGTCTCCACCGACCCGAATCTCGGCGATGGGACGGTCAAGGACACCGGCTGGACGACCGCGCTCTCGAGCGCCATCCTGGGCCTGACGCCCAACTCCACCTATTACTCGATCGCCATCGCGCGGAACCAATACGGCATCGAGACGGCGACGCAGGCCTTCGGCTCGACCGTCACGTTGGCCGCCGAGCCCCTGTCGGTCGCCTCCACCTGGACCGCCGTCTCCACCACCTCCCTGACCGCCGCCTGGGACTCGAACGGCAACCCGGCCGGGACGCGCTTCGAAGCCCTCCTCTCGACGGCGGTCCTGCCCAACGGCCTGCCCACGAACCTGCAGGTCTCAACCTATCCGTATGGGGCGCCGGCCGCCGCCTTCGCCGCGTTGACCCCGAACACGACCTATTACCTGGGCGTCCGGGCGGTCAACCATGCCGGCACTCCCAATGTGGGGATCCTCCTAGGCTCGACCATCACGCTGGCGGCGGTCCCCGCCGCATCGACGGCGCCTTTCGCCGGGGTCTTCCAGACCTCGATGACGGTGCAGTGGTCCTCGGGCACGAACCCGTCCTGGACCGAGTACCGCGTGGACGCCGCGACCTCGGCCGACTTCGGCGGCCTGCGGTGGTCCACCTCCTGGGAGGCCTTCACGTCGACGACGGTGCTGGGGCTGACCCGCAACACCACCTACCACCTGCGCGTGGAGGCGCGGAACTCGGCCGGAACGCGCACGGCCTTCCTCTCCATCGGCGCGACGTCGACTTTGGTGAACTTCCCGGTGGACGGCGGCAGCCCGTTCCCGATGGTGGGGCTGTCTTCGATGTCCGCGGCCTGGGCTTCGGCGGGCAACCCCTCGTGGACGGTCTACGAGGCCGTCGTCTCCACGCTCAACGCGACGCCGGACGGCAGCGCGGACGAGGTCAAGGTCACGACGACGGACACGTCGGGGGCGGCGTTGGGCGGCCTGCAGGCCAACGCGACCCACTACCTGTTCGTGCGTGCCGTAAACTGGAACGGGGTGCCCAGCGACTGGGCGGCGCTGGGGACGACCGTGACCCGCGTCGAGACCCCCACGTCGGTCTACTTCGACGAGGTGGCGTCGAACACCATCGTCGCCTCGGCCTACGCGCCGACCCCGGCCTTCAGCAACCTGCACCTGGGCACCGCGGCGACGAACGTGGCCATCGGAGGCGTCTATCAGGGCTGGCACCGCAGCGCTTGGACCGCGCGCGCCGGCCACGCCGTCTACGGGCCGGCGGCCGTCGTCGACGGCCGGCTCACCATGACGGGTTTCGCGATGCAGACCCGCATCTACGACACACGGACCGACGCCTGGTCGTCGGGCGCCAACGTCCCCTACGCCGGCGCCTGCTTCTACGGGCAGGGGATGGCCGCCTACCAGGGGAAGGTCTACGTCATCGCGGGAGACAACTGCTCGAGCCCCATCGCGACGAACCGGGTCTACGACCCCGCGTCGGATTCCTGGGCGGCCCTTCCCAACCTGTCGGGCCCGCGGCGCACCAACGGCGCCGCGCTCGTCGGGGACTTCCTCTGCGCCGCGGGCGGCTGGAACTTCGTCGACGTGACGACCAACGAATGCCTGAACCTGACCACGGGGCTCTGGGAGACGCGCGCCGCCCGGCCCAACGTCGGCGAGGGGGCGCAGTCTTTGTCGTTGGGCGGCAAGATGTACGTGCTCGGCCAGGGCCCGGTGGACATCTACGACCCCGCGGCTAACACCTGGGCCGCGGGGACCGCGATGCCGGCCGCCCGGAGCGGGGCGACGTCCTTTACCGTCGGAGGCAAGCTGTTCGTCGCCGGCGGCCAGGCCGGCGCGGCGCTGACGGCCCGCGTCGAGGAATACGACCCCGCGGCCGGGGTCTGGGCGCGCCGCGCCGACATGCCGACCGCGCGGCGCGACCTGACGAGCGCCGCCTATCGCGGCAAGGCCTGGGCCGTCGGCAACGGGACGGACGGCAGCGTGAACGAGGAGTATGACCCGGGCCTGACGGCCGTGTTCGCCGGCCTGACCCCGAACACGCTCTACACGTTCAAGGCCAAGGCGCGGAACCAGAACGGGCTCGAGACGCCCGAGAGCGCCGACGTCTCCACCTACACCTTGGCCGCCGTACCAAGCACGGCCGCGGTCCCGTTCACAGCGCTGGGGACCGGGACTTTCACCGCGGCTTGGACGCAGAACAACAATCCCGCTCCCACCCAATACCGCCTGAACGCCTCGACGGCCGCGGGCTGGACCGGGGCCGCGGACCTGACGTCCAACTGGTTCGCGGGGACGTCCGCCGGCGCCGTGGGCCTCTCCGTCAACACCACCTACTACGTGCGCGTGAAGGCGCGCAACGGGTACGGCCTCGAGACGGCCTACGCCGACCTTGGCGCTACGGCCACCTTGGCCGCGGTGCCCGCCAGTTCCGCCACGCCGTTCAGCCAGGTCGCGCAGACCTCGATGACCGTGGCCTGGGCCCTAGGCCTCAACCCCGCGGGGACCGCCTTCCGGGTGCGCGGCTCTACGGCCCCGACTTTCACCGGCTCGGGCGACGTGGATTCCGGGTTCCTGGTGGCGCTGAGCACCGGCTTCACCGGCCTCGCCCCGGACGCCACCTACTACTGGCGCGTGGCGGCGCGCAACCATGCCGGTCTCCCCACCGCGGCGCTCGACGTCGGCACCCAGGCGACGAACGCCTTCGAGCCCGTCGCCTCGAGCGAGCCGTTCCACGCGGTCTGGGTCACCTCGGCGAACGTCCAGTGGCTGGCCAACGGGAACCCGCCGACGACGGTCTACCAGGTGAAGGCCGCGACGGCGCCCGACTTCTCCGGGTCCGTCCTGACGTCGGGCTGGGTCGCCTTCCTGTCGACGACCGTGACGGGCCTCTCGGGCGACGCGACCTATTACTGGCGCGTCCGGGCCCGCGGCGTGTCTGGCCTCGGCACGGACCCCCTGACGCTCGGCTCTACGACCACCCTCGCCGCGGACCCGCAGGCGCCCGCCGCCGCGTCGGTGGGCCCCTCGGAGGTCTTCGTCGCGTGGGGCGCCGGCGGGAACCGCGAGGCGGATTCGGCGGGCGCCTGGAGCTCGCGCACCGCGCTGCCGGCCGCCCGCGAGCGCCACGCCGGGCTCATCGCCGCCGGGCGCTTCTACGTGACGGGCGGCCTAGTGGCGGGGGCGCCGTCGGCCGAGGTCTGGTCGGCGGACGTCTCGCCCTCGGGGGCGCTGGGCGCCTGGCGGCGCGAGGCGGACCTGCCCGCGGCGCGCGAGTCCCACGCCTTGGCCGCCTACGCGGGCCGCCTCTACGTGCTGGGCGGCTTCGACGGCAGCGTCAAAGGGACCGTCTACTCGGCCGACCTCTCTACTGCGGGAGTCGTCTCGGGCTGGCGCCCGGAGGCTAGCCTGCCGGCGGCCCGCTCGAAGCTGGCCGCCGCGGCCTCCGGCGGCTGGCTCTACGCCTTCGGTGGCGACAACGGGGTCGTCTCCCAGGCGACGGTCTACCGCGCGCCGCTCGCCACCGACGGCCGCGTCGGCTCCTGGGCGACGGCCGCGGCGCTCCCCGCGGCCCGCAACAGCCACGCCGCGGCGGTGTCCGGCGGGCGGGTCTACGTCGCCGGCGGCCTGGGGGCGGGCGTCGCGCCCGAGGTCTGGTCGGCGGCGTTGGCCGGACCGACGGTGGGGCCGTGGGTCGTCCAGACCCCGCTGTCCGTCCCCGTGTTCCGCCACGCTCTCCTGGCCGGGGGCGGCGCGCTGGTGCTCGTGGGCGGTCACGACGGCGCGGCCGCGACCTACGAGCTGCGCTCGGCGCCCTTGGCCTCGGACGGGACGGTGGGGGCCTGGGGGACCCTCGGGGTCTTGCCGCTCGCCCGCTTCGGGCACGCGGCGGCGCTCGAGGGGTCCAACGTCTTCGTCGCCGGCGGGGCCGACGACGTGGCCGCGGCGGCCGACGTCCTGCAATCCGGTTTGGGCGGCACCCAGTACCTCGTCGAGCGGGCCGACGACGCCGGGTTCACCACGAACGTCGCCTCCGCCGGCTGGCGCGCCGGCTCTGGGGCGGGACTGCCCGGCCTGACCCCGAACTCCATCTACCACCTGCGTGTGAGCGCCCGGGCGCTCTCGGGGGTCGCCGGGGCCCCGGTCGTCGCCGGCTCGACCCTCACTCCGGCGGCCGTCCCCGGCGCGGTTCCGTCCACCTTCACGCTCGTCGAGGCGGGCTCGATGACGCTGACCTGGGCGAACGGCGGCAACCCCGCCGGCACCGAGTTCTTGGCGGCGCTGGCGACCGCGACGGACTTCACCTCCATCCTGGCCACCTCCTGGACGACCTCCGTCTCGAGCACGGTGTACGGCCTTTCTCCCAACACGACGTACTACGCCGCCGTCGTCGCGCGCGACGCGCTGGGCCGCCAGACGCGGGAGCTCTCTTTGGGGACGACCGTCACGGCCGCCGCGGTCCCGCAGTCCGCCGTCTTCCCGTCCGTGGTGACCACCGGGCTGAGCGTGGCCTGGTCCACCGCGGGCAACCCCTCCGGCACGCGCTACGAGGCCCTGCTCGCGGCGGCCTCGTCGTTTGCGAGCGTCTCGGCCTCGAGCGTGACCCTGTCCTCGGGGGCGGCGTTCTCCGGCCTGTTGAGCGCCACGACCTATTACGTCAAGGTGCGCGCGCTCAACCGCCTGGGGTCTCCCAGCGCCTACTCCGCCTTTGTCTCGACGGTCACCGGGGGCGACACCACGGCGCCAGCGGCGGTCACCGGCTTAGGGCTCCACGCTACCGACACCCCTGGAGTACTCCTCGCCGCATGGACCGCGCCCGGCGACGACGGCGTCTCAGGTGCGCTTCCCGTCGGGAGCCGCTTCTACCTGCAATGGGGGGTCGGCGACCCCGCCGCGGTGGCCTGGAGCACCGTGAACGCCCAACTCGCTCCGTCCACGGGCCCTGTCGCTCCGGGCGCGGCGGCGAGCGTCTTCGTGACCGGCCTGCCCGTCGGAGCCAGCGTGTACGCCCGCGTGTGGACGGCCGACGAATCGGACAACGTCTCGGCGCCCTCCTCGACGGCCGCCGCCTGGGTCTCCCCGTTCGCGATGGTTCGGCTCGACGGCGTCGGGACCGACGCGGGACGCTGGGCCTCGGCCGCCCTCGACCGCGCGGGCGACGCCCACGTCGCCTATACCGCGGGCACGCTCTCGCAGGAGCTGAGGTATCTGAAGCGCACGGCGGGGACCTGGAGCGCCGCCGAGGCGCCCGACCCCGGCGTGCCGGCCGAGGACGTGCTCGTCGCCGTGGACGGCGCGGGCGTCCCGCAGGCCGCGTACCGCAACTCCTCCACGGGCCAGCTGCGGTTCGCCAAGCGCGGCGCGGGCTGGGCGGCCGCTCCCGTGGCGTCGGGCGACCTGCACCCCGGCGGCCTGGCCCTCGACGCGACGGGCTTCGCGCACGTCTCGTACTACGACGCCGCCCTGCCGGGGCTGCGCTACGCCCGCTGGGACGGGGCCGCCTGGCAGCTCTCGACGGTGGAGGGCGGCGCCGGCGTCGGGCGCCTCTCGAGCCTGGCCCTCGACGCGGGGGGCGTCCCGCACGTCGCCTACTACGATTCCGGGAGCGCGGACTTAAAGCACGCCTCCCGCACGGCCGCCGGGGCGTGGCTCACGTCCACGGTCGACTCGGCGGGGAACGTCGGCTCCTCGCCGACCTTGGTGCTGGACGGGGACGGCCGCCCCTCCGTCTTCTACGTCGACGCGTCGGCCAAGGACCTCAAGCTCGCGCGCTTCGACGGGGCGTCCTGGGCGCTCTCCGTCGTGGACTCCTCCGCCGAAGTCGCCGGCGTGGGCGGCGCCGCGCTCGACGGGGCGGGCCGCGCCGTGGTGACCTACTACGACGGCACGGCGGGCGATCTGCTGCTGGCCCGCGGCACCGGAGCGGACTGGGTCCGCGGGGCGCTCGAGAGCTTTGGCGACGTCGGGGCGTGGTCGGGCGTCGCCGTCGAGGCCGACGGCGGCCTGTTGGCCGTGCACTACGACGGAGCCTCGGGCGACCTCAAGGCGGAGACGTGGGCGGCGGCCCTGACGCCTCCGCTGGGCGGCAACCCGCGCGGCCGCGTCCAGGCCCCGGCGGCGTTCGGCGGAGTCGTCGCTTCGGCGACGGGCATCCAGTGGACGTGGGTGGACTCCGCCGTCAACGAGCTGGGCTGGCGCCTGTACGGCGCCTCCTCCTCGACGGGGCCCTTCAGCGTCGTCGCCGACAGCGTGACCCTCCCCGCCACCGCGGGGACCGGGACCCAGCGCCTCTACTCCGAGACGGGCCTGACGGCCCACACGACCTACTACCGCTATGTCGCGGCGGTCTCCTCGGGCGGGGCGGTCGTGTCGCCGATGGCGGCCGTGTTCCCGTTCACGACGGTGGACACGACGCCGCCGACCGTGACCGACAACCAGGGCGGCGACACGGTCTGGCGGCGGGCGGCCGGGATGCTCTACAACGTCGACTTCACCGACGCCGGCGGGTCGGCGCTCGAGCGCTTCGAGGTGAAGGCGTCCTCCGTGTCCGGCGGGACGGGTCCGGACCTCATCGCCTTCACCACCGTGGCCGTGAGCATCCTGGCGGACTCCTACACGGCGGACTGGGCGCTGCCGCCGGCGGTGTTCGCGGCGCTCCGGGACGCCGCGACGAACTACATCACCGTCCGGGCGGTCGACGGCAACGGGAACGCGACGGTCTCCACGGACGTCTTCACGGTCCTCAAGGACACCACGCCCCCGACGTTGGGCGACAATCAGTCCGACGACCCCGTCCGCCGCGCGGCGGGGGGGACCGCCTACGACGTGGACGCCTTCGACGCCGGCAGCGGCCTGGACCGCTTCCAGTACAGCGTGAGCACCAAGGCCGCCTCCGGGGACGCCGGCGCCGTGAACTGGACGGACATCTTCGTCGGCGGCGGCTCGACCTCGACGGTCGCCGACTGGACCTTGGCCTTCGCCGGCCTCTTGGGCGATTCGACGAACTACGTCTCGGTCCGCGCGTGGGACCGGGCGGGCTCGACGAGCGCCATCGTCGACGCGTTCTCGGTCTTCAAGGACACGAGCGGCCCGCGCCTGGCGGTCCTGACGCCCGGCGCGACGTTCCAGTCCGTGCTGAGCGCCCTGGCGGGCACGGCCGCCGACGGCGCGGGCGTCGGCTCCGTCCAGGTCGCGGTCCAGGAGGCCCCGTCCACCGGCGGGTCTTGGTTCGACGGCGCGGCGTTCACCCAGCTGGCCCCGGTCTGGTTCGCGGCGTCCGGCACGGCCTCGTGGACCTACGCGACGGTCCCCGCCTGGGTCGACGGGAGGGAGTACCGGGTCGCCGCCCGGGGGACCGACGCCCTCGGCAGCCTCTCGGTCGTCAATTCGACGGCCGACTTCACCTTCGACTCCGGGAAGCCCACCGCGACCGTCACCGTCCCGGCCAACGGGGCGACCTTGTCCGTCCTGCCGGCCTTCTCGGGGCTGGCCTCGGACCCCGGCACGGCCCCGTCGGGCCTGCTCGCCATCGAGCTCCGCGTCCAGCGCGTCGCGGACGGGCTCTATTGGAACTGGCCGCTGGGATTCTGGGGCGCCGCCCCGTCCTCGACGAGCCCGGCGCTGGGCGCGCCCTGGTCCTTCCCGCTGCCGGCGGACCTGCGGGCGGCCCTGGCGGCCCAGACGAGCTACTTCGTGTCCGTCCGGAGCGTCGACAACGCCGTCCCGGCGAACGTCGGCTCCTTCGCCGGGGGGAGCACCTTCACCTGGACCGACGCGACGGCGCCCGCGGCGGTCACCGACTTCGCGGCCTCGAGCGGCACGGCGCCGGGCGAGGTGCGGCTCGACTGGACCGCGCCCGGCGACGACGGGTCCGTCGGGGACCTCGCGCTGGGCGAGTACCGCATCGACTATTCGACCGACCCCGCCGCCGTCTTTTCGACGGCCGCCGCCCAGGTGGCCTTCTCGACGGCGAACGTCAAGGCCGGCTCGCGCCAGGGCCGGGTCTTCGGGGGCCTCAAGGCGGGCGCGACGTACTACGCTCGCATCTTCCTGGCCGACGACGCGGGCAACTGGTCGGCCCTTTCGAACGCGGCGACCACCTACGCCGGAGTGCAGCCCTTCAGCCGCATCCGCGGCTACGTCCGCAAGGCCTCGAGCGAGGGCGTCACCGCGGTCCAGCTGGAGGCCTACTCGGAGACGGACCTGCGGGTGTCGAACACCTTCTCGCTGGCCGACGGCAGCGGCACCTACTCGCTGGAAGGGATCCCCGACGGCCTCTTCCGCGTCCAGGCGACCTGGACGGCCGACGAGGTCACGAGCTCCGTGTGGTTAGACAACGTCGCGGTGGGGACCGACGAGGTGCTGTTCACGCTCGAGGTCAGCTATACGCTCTCCACGTTGACCGGGACGCTGGCCTCGTTGTCCTCGCAGGCCCTGTCCCCGTCGGGCTTCCTCGTGCGGGCGGCGGAAGGCGGCTACTCCGACGCGCGCGTGGACCTGCTGCGCGCGGGCACGGCGGTGGCCCAGGTGAAGCCCGACCCCACCGGCCGCTGGACCATCCCGAACCTGCTGCCCGGCAAGTACGCGGTGCGCGCGTTCAACGGCCTCGAGTACACCGACCCGCAGGACGTCCAGCTCGGCGAAGGGGAGACCCGCGAGGTGGTCTTCGTGTTCGACCCGCTGCCGGAGGCCTCCGTCTTCGCGTTCCCGAACCCGGCCCGGACGGGCACGACCTTCCGCCTGGTCTCCGCCCTGCCGGGCCTCGAGGCCCAGGTGACCATCTTCGACATCGCGGGGACGCTCGTGAAGGAGATCCCGGGCTCCGCCTTCGTCGCGAAGGCGGGGGGGCTCTATCACGCCGACTGGGACCTGACGAACGACAACGGGGAATCGGTGGCCTCGGGGGTCTACCTCTTCATGGTGAAGGTCAAGGGGAACAACGGGCAGTCGGGGAAGGTGATCAAGAAGCTCGCAATCGTCCGGTAGTTCTGCGTCGTGTCCCGCGTCTTCCGCGTGAGCATCGCGGGGCCTGTCCCTGCGGGCGCGTCCGTCCGCTCCCCCGAACCCGTGAACCTTGACGGTTCCCCCGCGACAAGCGCGGGGGCC
>SCTT01000400.1 GCA_004322435.1 bacterium | reverse complement strand
CCCCCCGCCTCGAGACTTTGCTGACGCGCGTGCGCGGGCGCAAGGGCCTCGACCCCGCGCTGGCGCCGCGGCGGGGGGCGCTGCGGCTCGAGAAGGCCGGCGGCGCGGCTTTGGTCGCGCGCGACGGCCCGGTCTGGCGCGTCGACTCGGAGCATCCGGCCGCCCAGCTCGCCCTCGACGCGCGCCTCGACGACACCTCCCGCGCGGCCTACCTGCTCTCCACGCTCGCGACCTCGGTCAACCGCACCGCGGCCGCCACCACCGACGCCGAAGACGCCCTGTTCCAGGCCCTCTTGGCGGAGGCGGCGGCGGAGGAGGGGTGAGCGCGCCGGAGCCCGCGGGGGACGGGGTCCTCGTCGGGCGCGGCGGGTTCAAGGTCGACCGGGCGCACGCGCTCGACACGCTCCGCCGCTTCCTGCTGCCCGGTCAGTCAGGGGGATGGCTCCTGTGGGCGCGATGCGCCGCCGCCTGCGGCGCCGCGGAAGCCGCGCTGACGGTCGGCTCCCGCGAGGCATCGTTGTCGTTCGGAGGCCGTCCGTTCACGCGCGAGGACCTCCTCGACCCCTTCGCGCCGCTCTTCTCCGGGCGGAAGGCCGGCCGGGACCGAGGAGCCGCGCTGGCGCTGGGCCTGCTTCAGACGTTCGCCGCCGAGCCCGCGGAGGTCGCCCTCGAGACGGGCGCGGGCACCGAGCGGCTCCGCCTCGCGGGCCCGACGCTCTCCGAGCTTACCGTCACCGAAGCCTGGGGGACGGAGGACCGCACCGTCCTCAGCGCGCGCTGGCCCGCTTTCTCGGATCGGATGCAGGCGTTTATGGGAGACCCGGAGGGCCGCTCCGCGCCCCTCATCCACCCGGACCGGCTCCGTCTCACGGGGCGGGCCGCCGCCTGGCCCGCCGAGGCGGACTCAGGCCGCACGTTCCGCCTGGGAGGAGCGTGCGGGCGCCTCGCCCCCCCCGCCTTCTACACCCCGCCCGACTCTCCGCTGCGCCTCTACAAGCTCGGCGTGATGGTCTGCGAGCACCGCGAGCCCTTCGTTTGGGCCAAGGTCCAGGGCTGGGTCAACGACGACAAGATGGCGACCTCAGCCGGCCAGACGGCGGCTGTGCCCGACGCGCGCTTCCACGCTCTGATGCGCCTCGTCGGGCGCGAGGCGGAGGCCCTCGTCGTGGAGGCCGCGTCCGGCTACCCGGACCTGATGGAGCGGGCCCGCGACACGATGGGCCTCGACAAGGACGCCCAGCGCGTCTGGGACCAGCGGATGCGGTGGGGGCCGCAGGCGGGCGCAGAGGCCGCCGTCCCCTCCTGGTGGCGGCGGCTCCTCGACCCGGGCTCGCCCCGCCGCTTCGAGGGCTACCGGACGGTCCTCGAGGCCGCCGAACGCACCCTCTGGCTCAAGGACGTCTCCTCCCGCCTCGAGGCCCCCGGCCGCACCCCGCCCCCCGCCCTCGCCGCCGCCGTGCGCTCAGCCCTTGCCGAGTCCGAACCCCGCGACTAGACTTGAGGGATGGCCGAACCCTCCGCCGCCCAGGTCGGGCTGGCCCTCTTCTTCGGCGGCATGGCCGCCGTGGCCGTCAGCTGGGCCTGGAGCAAGGTCGCCAAGCGCATCCCGCGGATGCCGCGCCTGGGCAAGGCGGTCGTGGGCTCCGGCCGCCGGCAGACCTCGATGGACAGCGCCAAGAAGGAGGTCGAGGCCGTGGAGCTCGCCTCCCGCGTGCTGGCTGAACGCTGGGCCCTCGAGCGGGTCATCGGCCGCGGCGGCATGGGCGCCGTCTGGGAGGGCGGGGACCGCAAGACCGGCCGGCGCATCGCCATCAAGACGATGGAGGCCGCCGACGACGAGCAGCGCAAGGTCCTGCGCGAGATCTACCTCTCCGAGGCCCGCGCCCTCTCGCGCCTGCGCCACCCGAACATCGTGGACTTCATCGAGGCCGTGCCCGACGGCGCGGGCGTGGCGCTCGTCTTCGCCTTCGTCTCCGGCAAGACCCTCCAGCAGATGATCGCCGAGGAGCAGCGCCTGACCTGGGAGCCGCTGCGGGCCATCTTCGTGCCGGTCGCGCGGGCCCTGGCGGCGGCCCACGAGGGCGGGGTCGTCCACCGCGACATGAAGCCCGCCAACGTCATGGTCGCCGACGACGGCATCGTCAAGGTCATGGACTTCGGCGTGGCGCGCTTCTTGACCCCCGACCCGCACGCGCCGGCCGCGGGGCCCCTGCGCAAGGGCAAGGACGGCGGGCTGCCCTCGGTGCGCACCAGCACCTTGGTCGGCACGCCCGCCTACATGCCTCCGGAGGCCGCGCAGGGCCTGGTGACCCCCTGCGGAGACCTCTTCTCGACGGGCGTCTGCCTCCACGAGGCGCTGACCGGGCGGCTCCCCTTCGGCTTCGACGGGTGGACGGCGCAGAACGCGGGCCTGCTGCGCCCGGTCTCCGAGACGGTCCCCGGCCTCCCGCGCGAGGTCGACGCCCTCCTCGCCGAGCTGCTCGAGCCCGACCCCGAGAAGCGCCTGCCCGACGCCAAGGCGCTCGAGCGGCGGCTCTTGGACATCTAGGGCCGTGCTCTACGCGGAGCGCGAGCCCTGGACTTTCGACGGCCGGAGGGGGGCCGTGACCATCCCCTTCCGTTTCCATGCCAAGACCGCCCTCCCGATGGGCGCCGTCTGCGCCTTCCTGGTGTATGCCTTGGTGCCGCTCCATCAGGCGGTGCGGGCCAGCCGCGGCGCCCCCGTCGAATTCATGCTGGAAGCCGTGGTGGCCCTCCTCCTCGCCTTCGCCGCCTACATGCTCCTCGGCTGCCTCGGCATCGGGCATGAGGCCGTCTGGCGGGAGGGAGAGGAGCTCGTCGTGCGCTACGACATGCGCGTGTTCCGCTGGACGGTGCGCTACGCGGTCGGAAAGATGGGACCCGTCTGCTGCGACGAGCGCCTGCCCGCCGGTGCGACCCGGCTGGAGGCCGAGGGCGGCGCCCTGAGGGTCCATGACGACGACTCCGAGTTGAGACCCTCGGCGCCCCCGGATGACCAGGGGAAGCGCTGGGCGGCCGGCCGCCAGACGGCGGGCGTGTACTTCGAATACGCGGGCCCCCCGCATCAAGTCGTCCGGATCGGGCTCGGCCTGGACGCCGGGCAGGCGCTGCGCCTCGCCGACATCCTCCGGACGCGGCTCGGGCTCCCATGACCTTGCTCAAGGCCCTCGTCGCCGCCGCGGGGCTCGCCCTCGCCGCGGGCGAACAGACCCCCGCCACCGAGCTCGAAGGCCTGCGCGAGAACATCCGCAGCTCCCTTAAGTCCCTCGCCCACGAGCTCCACCCGCTCGAGAACCTGACCGCCGAGTACTCCGGCGACGTCCCCCCCGCCGAGCTCGCCCAGCGCGACGTCCTGCGCGGCAAGGTCGAGGAGGAGGTCTCCCGGCTCGACAACGCCAACGCCAAGTTCTGGCCGCTGTGGGACGCGCAGCGCATGGCCCAGGGCGCGATGCTGATGGGCTCGGTGCTGCGCGGCTCGGGCAAGCCCGAGGAGGGCAGCGAGTTCCTCGACGAGACGGACATCGAAGACTTCAAGGCCGACTTCTCCCGGATGCGCGACCGCGCGCGGGCGGCCCTCGACCGGGAGGCGGCGGCGCACGGCGCCTATCTCGACCGTGAACGCGCCCGCCGGGAGGAGCGCTGGCTCGCCGCCGGAGCGGGCCTGCTCGCCGGCGCGGCGGCC
>SCTT01000399.1 GCA_004322435.1 bacterium | reverse complement strand
CCCCGCCGCTAGGCCGGCCCAAGGGGACCCGACGGCCCAGGCCAGCGCCGCCGCGGCCCCCGCCGTGCAGAGCGCCGAGAAGAGCGCCAGGCGGTAGGCCGTCGAGGCGAAAGGCAGGGCGTCCATGGCCCGGCCGGCGAGGACGTAGAGCGGGTAGGAGGGGGGATGGGCCACCCCCAAGGTGTGGGCCGCCACCGCGAACTCGCCGGCGTCGCGGTAGGGCGCCAGGCCGGGAGGCAGGCACGCCAGGTACAGGAGGAAGGCCCCGGCGAAGACCGCGACCGCCGCGCGGGAGCGGGCGCTCACCGGGGCGCCTTCGCGCGCGCCGAAGCGCGCGCCGCCCAGGCGGCCGCCGTCGGGTCGGCGCCCGGCTTTTCGGCCGCGGCGGTGAATTCGGCCGCGGCGGCGGCGTAGTCGGCGGTCTTATAGAGCAGGACGCCCATATTGTAGCGGGGGCGCGGGTCCCCCGGCGAGAGCTCCGCGGCCAGCGCGTACTCGCGCCGGGCGTCGCCCAAGCGGCCCTGGCGCTCGAAGGCGGCGCCGAGGTTCGAGCGCACGCCCGAGTCCTGCGGCGTCGCCCGCGCCGCGAGCGCATACGCGTCGCCGGCCTCCTTCGACCGTCCGGCCGACAAAGCCTCGAAGCCCTGCCACTGGGCCGCCTCGGAGACGGCCCCCGGGGTCCAACGGGCGTCGGGGCCTTGGACGAGGGCGGCCTCCAGGCGCCGGAGGGCGTCCGGCCCGGCCTCGCCCGTCGCGCGCATCACGGGATAGAAGGGCGTCAGCGCCCGCACGCGGAAATGAGCGCGTTCGAGGGCCGGGTCGACGCGCAGGACGTAGGCGCGCCAGAGCGCGGGGCCCCGCGGGGTGGGGCGCGGCTCGTCGCCCGGACGCGCGCGGCGGAGCAGGCCCTCGGGGTCGAGCGCCGCGCCCGGCAGGATGTCGCGGCGGAGCGTCGCGTAGAAGAGCGGGCGGCGGCCGAGGAGCGCGGCCTCGACGGAGGCCCGGCGGCCTTCTTTGGCCTCTTTAGAGAGGAAGCGGAAGTCGGGACCGTACGGGCTGGCGAACACGAGGCCGCCCCGGTCGAAGACCAAGGCGTCCGGGCGCCGGCCGTCGGCGTAGAGCGCCGCGGCCAGCGGGTAGAAGTTGTCGTCGCCGCCGTCGAGAGCCAGCGCGGCGCCGGGCGGCAGGGAGCGCAGGAGGTTCCTCGCGTGGTCGTAGGCGGTCAGGTCCCAGCGCTGGGACCAGGAGGGAGCGGCCCGCCAGGCGGCGAAAGCGGGGACGAAAGCCAGCGCGAGCGCCGCCGGCCGGGCCGGGCCGAGGAGGAAGGCCAAGCTTTCCGCCCCGGCGGCGGCCAAGCCCGCCGCGCCCAGCCAGGAGAGGAGCCAGAAGCGCTTGAGGGCGTACGCGGTCTGCGGGTCGAAGGGCGGGTCGCCCAAGGCCAAGAAGAGCGGTCCCGCGCCGAGCGCCAGCCCGGCGGCCAACGCGGACTCCGTCCGGCGCTCGCGGCGGCTCAGGAGCATCGCGCCCCCCAGGACCGCCAGCAAAGTCCCGGCGGGGCCGAAGCCCTCCCAGAGCTCGCGCGTCCAACGGAGGAGCTGGCGGGCCGCCCCGCCCGCCGCGGCCGAGCCCTCGACGGTCAGCGCCAGCGAGCCGTAGTCTTTGCGCAAAAAGACGTGGAGGAACCGCGCCAGGTCCACGGGATGCCCCCAGTCGAGCGGGGGGGAGGCCGCGGCGCGCAGCGGCAGGAAGAGCTGGACCGAGGCTCCGAGGACGCCGAAGACCGCGAAGACGGCCAGCGCGCGCGCCGCTCGGGGCGCGGAAGGGCGCGCGGCGGACCAGACGCCCGCGGCCAGGGCCGGCACGGCCAACGCCAAAGTGTGGTGGTTCGCCGTGCCGAGCCCCAAGAGCAGACCCAGCGCCGCCGCCGAACGCTCGCCCATGGGATTGGGCCGGGCCGCGACCGCCAGGCAGGCGGCGGCCAGCAGGGCGTTTAAGGCGAACACCTCGGCCTGGGCGTTCGTGTGGAGCCAGAGGGGCGAGAGGCCGAGCACGGCGGCCGCGACGAGCGCCGCGGGGGCGCCGGCGCCGCGGCGGCGGCAAGCCGAGAAGAGGAGGGCCAAAGCGCCGGCCGCGCACACTCCGGAGAACAGGTTCAGGCGCCAGGCCCAGGTCCCCCAGGGCAGCAAAGTCCCGAAGGCGCGTCCGGCGAGCACGTAGAGCGGATAGCCGGGAGGGTGGGCCACTCCCAGCGTCGCCGCCGCCGCCGCGAACTCCCCGGAATCCCCGACGCTGACCGAGGGCGCCGCGCCCCAGACGCCGAACAGGACCGCCGCCGTGAAGAGCGCCGCGGTCAAAGGTGGCCCCCGCGCCGGCGCAGGAACCACTCGACGAGGAGGAGCCCGCCCAGTCCCCAGGCCCAGGCGCCGGAGGACCACAGCGCCGCGCGCGAGGCGACCGCGCTCTCCTCGCGGGCGGCGGGCAGGGCGGTGAGCAAAGCGGCCAGCGCGTCCGGGCCGAGTTCGACGCCGCGGCCGCCCGCGGCGTCGGCGGCCGCCTTGAGGCGGGCCCGCTCGGGCGGGGCGTCGCCGCGGGGCGGCTCCCAGCGCAGCTCGACGACATCCTCGCCCCAAGGGACTCCGCCGCGGCGCGCCGAAGCGCGCAGGCGGTGGCGGCCCTCGTCTAACCCCGTCAGGTCCGCCTGGAAGACGCCGGGTTCGCGCTCGAAGAACGGCGGGGCGCGGCGCGTCCCGTCGGGACGCTCCCAGCTCAGGCGCAGGTCGAGCTCCCGCCCCGGCAGCGGCCGGAAATGCTCGTCGAACGCGCGCAGCGTCACCGAGAGCGGCTCGTGGGCCGGAAGCCGGTCGGGCAGCGGGCTGAAGGCGACCTTCTTGAGCTCGAGGCTGCCGGTCAGGTATTGGACCGCGCGGGACCAGAAGCGCTGATAGAAGCCCGCCAGCCGCCAATCGCGTCCCCCGCCGAGCTTCCAGCGCCAGGTGGAGTCGGTCCCGACGAGCATCACCTTGCCCTTCCCATGCTCGCGCACCGCGGCGACGGGCAGCGCCGCCCCCGACGAGAGGCGCTCCGCCGGGTGGGACAGGAGCACCGAGGCGCCGGGCTTGACCGCCGCGAAGCGGGTCCAGCCGTCGAGCGGGGGCAGCGACTTCCAGAGCGCCGCCGCCTCGTCGGGGGGCAGGCCCATCGACATGAGCGGATGTTCGGGGGCGTTCACGCGCGGCTCGTAGAGGCCGGCGGCGAACTCCTCCTGCGTGTCCGAGAGCGCCACCGGAAGCAGGTCCTCGAGCGGGGTCCCCTTGTAGCCGCCCTTCGAGAGCGCGTTCGAGCCGCCGATCACGAGGAGCGCCCCGCCCTGCGCGACGAAGCGGCGGAGGTTGTCCAAGTAGGCGGCGGGGAGGTTGAAGCGCCAGTAGGCGAAGTCCTCGAGGATGAACAGGTCGAACTGGAACAGGCTCGACACGAAGATCTCGGTCGCGGGGAACGGGATCAGCGAGAGCTCGTTGTCGGGGACCGGGCTGACGTTGTCGGGGTTGCGGAGGATGACGAAGCTGACGAGCTCGTGGTTGGGGTCGGCCTTGAGCTGATGGCGCAGGTGCGCGTACTCGACCGACGGGCGCCCGGCCAGGTACATGATGCGGTATTTCTGGC
>SCTT01000398.1 GCA_004322435.1 bacterium | reverse complement strand
CGCCGAGACCGGGAAGGCGGTCACGAGCCGCCGCCGACCTTTCATTTGGAGCTCATAGACGAGCAGATGCGTCTCCGCCTCGAGCCCGGGGAGCGGTTTGAGCGGGAACAGATGCGTGAACACCGTGCCGCCCACCTCGCGCCCCTCCGGCGTGCGCCAGAGGACGGCCTCCTCCAAGCGTCCCCCGCGCCCTTTCCGGATGAGGCTCCGGAGCGCCTTCGTGACGTTGGCGGTGAACTCCCCCCGCGGCGGCCGGGGCGAGAACATCCCGGGCGCCAGACCCAGGCGTTCGTCGAGACGCGACTGGGTCCAACGTCGGCCCTTGAGGCCGTAGGCGGTCTTGAGCTGGGAAAACAGATAGCCGTAGGTGTGCATCACGCCCGCCGGAACGTGCGCCACGCCGCTCGAGACCGTCGGCGGGATGCCGAGGCCCGCGAGGACCTGAGGCGGGAGGATGTCCCCCCCAGCCAGCTCGTCTCTGACGACGGAATCCGTCCACTCCGCGGCCGAGACCCGCCGCGCCGCCTCCAGGTTGCGGGCCAGGCCGGGCAGGGCGTCTTCCAGGTCCGCGGCCGTCTCCCCCGCCAGCAGCCGGGCGTGGAGGGCCGCGTAGTCCGGGACTCCGAGCGCCCAGGCGGTCCCGCCCAGGAGCGCGGCCAGGGCCGCCGCGAGAGGTCTCATGCCTTAAGCCTACGCATCTGGGGCCGGCCCGGCAAGACGCCCTCCCCCACCCCTCCCTGATTTGGCAAACTACGCGGGTCGTGGACCGCCGACCCCTCCTCATAACCGGCGGACGCGTGGTGGACCCCGCGTCCGGCATCGACGGCCCCCGCGACATCCTGATTTCCAACGGGAAGATCGCCGCCGTGAGCCGGAACATCCGCCTCGGCCGCGGGGTCGAAGCCCTTGTGACCGACGCCTCCGGCCTCTGGGTCCTCCCCGGCCTCGTCGACCTCCACGTCCACCTGCGCGAGCCCGGCCGCACCGAGGACGAGACCGTCCTGACGGGGGCCCGCGCCGCCGCCCGGGGCGGGGTGACGACGGTCCTGACGATGCCCAACACCGTCCCCGCCACCGACTCTCCCGCCGTCATCGCGCGGGTGAAGAAGGCCGCGGCCAAGGCTCCGGTCAACGTCCTGGTGGCCGCCGCCGTCACCAAGGGGCAGAAAGGCGAAGAGCTCACCGACTTCGAGCGCTGCGCCGCCGCCGGCGCCGCGGCCTTCTCGGACGACGGCTTCCCGGTCACCGACGGCGGCCTGATGCGGAAGGCCCTCTTGCGGGCCAAGAAGACCGGCCTCCCCCTCCTCGACCACGCCGAGGACCTGGGCGCCACCGGGGCCGGCGTCCTGGGCGAGGCCGCGGCCAAGCGCCTCAAGGTCCAGGCCATCCCGCCCGAGTCGGAAGTTCTGATGGCGGCGCGCGACATCTCGCTGTGCGCGCTGACCGGCGCCCCCCTGCATCTGTGCCACGTCAGCTGCGCCGGCACCGTCGAGCTCTTGCGCGAGGCCAAGCGCCAGGGCCTGCCGGTCACGGCCGAGGCCGCCCCCCACCACTTCACGCTCACCGAGGCGCAGGTCCCGCCGGGCCGCGCCGCGGCCGACTGGAAGATGAAGCCGCCCCTGCGCGGAGCCGCCGACCGCGCCGCGGTGCGGGCGGCCCTGGCCGACGGAACCATCGACTGCGTCGCGACCGACCACGCCCCCCATTCCGCCGACAAGAAGGCGGCTGGGGTCTGCGGCGCGCCCTTCGGCGTCATCGGCCTCGAGACGTCCCTGGCGCTGTCCTTGGAGCTGTGGCGCGCCGGCCTCTTGTCGCCGCGCGCCTTGGTCGAACGCCTCTCCGCCGCCCCGGCCCGCATTTTGGGGCTCAAGGCCAAGGGGACCCTCCGCCGCGGCGCCGACGCCGACCTCGTCCTGGTCGACCCCGCCCGCGCCTGGACCCCGCGCGCGCCCTGGGCCTCCAAGTCGCGCAACACGCCTTTCGCCGGCCGCGCCCTGCGCGGCCGGCCCGTGCTGACGGTCGTCGGCGGGCTGCCCGTCTGGCGGCTCGGCCCGGACGGCCGGGAGACCTGGCCATGAAGCGCGCCCTCCTCGTCTTCGTCCTGCTGCCGTTCGCGATGACGGCCTGCGACGACACCCCGCAGAAGGCCAAGCCCGCCGAAGACGACGGCGGCGGGATGCGCGGCGCCTCCGGGACCCCGAGCGGCGGTTCGGGCGACGTGGCCATCTCCGGCGCCTCCGAGGGCACCATCGCCGACCGCTACGAGAAAGCCCTCAAGATGATCAAGGAGAAGGATTGGGACGGCGCGCGCGACCAGCTGCAGGAGGCCTACCGGCGCTCCGATTCCGCCGACGTCAAGAAGGAGATCCAGGGGCATCTCGCGATGGTCGAGCAGGGCATCCTCGCCCAGCCCACCGTCACCGGCCCCGACATCTTCGCCTTCTCGGCCAAGGTCATGGAGAAGCACGTGTCGATGCGCGGCAAGCTCCTCCAGGGCGGCCCCGTCGCGAAGGTCACCTACTACTTCTGGCTCGAGTCGGGAGCCAAGGTGCAGTGCCGCTTCCCCACGCTCTCGCTCGAGGACAAAAAGCTCATCCTGGGCCTGGCCGACGGCGCGCAGGTCCTGGTGCGCGGCACGGTGAAGCCGCCCTGGGGCTCGAACCCGAATCCTTACTTGGAGCTCAATTACTTCAAGCTCGAGAAGCGCGCGCCCGAACCCGCCAAGCCGGAGGCCCCGCTCAAAGGGCTATGAGCCTCTACGAGTCGCTGATCCGGCCGCTCTTGTTCCAGCTCGACGCCGAGGCCGCGCACGAGGCCGCGGCGGCGGCGCTCGCGCTGGCCGGGACTTTGCCCGGCGCGAAAGCCCTCCTGTCGGCGGCCTTCGCGCACCGCGACCCCGCCCTCGAGCGCACCCTCTGGGGCCTGCGCTTCCCGAACCCCGTGGGGCTGGCGGCGGGCTTCGACAAGGACGCCCGCCTCGCCGGCACCCTCCCGGCCCTGGGCTTCGGCTTCGTCGAGGTGGGCACCGTCACCTGGCGCGCGCAGCCCGGAAACCCGGCTCCGCGCCTGATGCGGCTGCCGGAAGCCGAGGCGCTGCTCAACCGGATGGGCTTCAACAACGCCGGCGCCGAGGCGATGGCCGAGCGCCTGCGCGCGCTCGGCGCGCACCCCGTCCCGCTCGGCGTGAACCTGGGCCTCAACAAGGACGCCGACGCCGACGAGGCCCCCGCGCTCTACGCGAAGACCTTCGCGCGCCTGTCCCCCTTCGGCGACTACTTCGTCGTCAACGTCAGCTCGCCCAACACCGCGGGCCTGCGCGCCCTGCAGGACAAGCTCAAGCTCGAACGCATCTTGGACGCCGTCGCGGCCGTCAACGGCGACAAGAAGCCGGTCTTGGTGAAGCTCGCCCCGGATTTGGACGACGCCGCCTTCGCGGCGTTGGTCCCCTTCGTGGCCGAGCGGGCGTCGGGGCTCATCCTCGCGAACACCTCGGTGGACCCGCACCTGCGCCACGCCGCGCTCGAGGCGGGCGGCCGCCGCCGCGAGCCGGGCTTCTCGGGCGGGGGGTTGAGCGGCGCCCCGGTCCGCGCGCGCGCCGCCGAGCTCGTGCGCCGCGCGAAGGCCCTGACCGGGGGCAAGTGCCCCATCGTCGGGGTCGGCGGCGTCTTCGACGCCGAAGACGCCTGGGAGCTCCTGAGCGCGGGGGCCTCGCTCGTGCAGGTCTACACCGGCCTCGTGTACCGCGGCCCGTCCTTGCCCGGCGACATCTGCCGCGGGCTCGTCCGCCGCATGCGCGAGAACGTCCCCGCGCCCCTGCCGGCCGGAGCCCCGCGATGACCCCCACCGAGCTCATCGTCGCGCTGGACGTCGCCACCGTCACCGACGAGGAGCGCCTCATCGAGCGGCTCCACGGCACCGTGACCCTCTTCAAGGTCGGGCTCCAGCTCTTCACCGCCCACGGCAAGCGCGCGCTGGAGCTCGTGCACAAGGCCGGGGGGCGGGTCTTTTTGGATTTGAAGCTCCACGACATCCCGAAGACCGTCGAGCTGGCCGTGCGCGAGGCCCAGAAGCTCGGCGTCTACTCGCTCTCCTTGCACCTCTCCTCGGGCCGCGACGTCCTCGAGGCCGCGGCCGCGGTCCATCCGCGCCCCAAGCTCTGGGGCGTGACGGTGCTCACCAGCCTGTCCTCCGACGACCTCAAGGCCATCCACCCGCAGGCCTCGGTCAGGCCCACCGTCAAGCGCCTGGCCCAGCTGGGCGCGCGCTGCGGCATCGACGCGACCATCTGCTCGGGCCAGGAGGTGCCGATGCTGCGCAAGGCCCTGGGCCCCGAGGCGGCCTTCGTCACGCCCGGCATCCGTCCGGCGGGCAGCGCCGTCAACGACCAGAAGCGCGTGCTGACTCCCACGGAGGCCGCTCGCCTCGGCATCCGCTACGTCGTCGTCGGCCGCCCCATCACCCACGCCGAAGACCCCTTGGCCATGGCCCAGGCCATTTTGACCGAGATGAGGAACGCCCACCCATGACCGAAGACCTAAAGGACCTCTTCAAGAAATGCGGCGCCCTGCTCGAAGGGCACTTCCTCCTGTCCTCCGGGCTCCACTCCGACCAGTACTTCCAGTGCGCGCTGCTCCTAAGCGACGTCTCGCTCGCCGAACGGATGGGGAAGGCCCTGGCCGCCAAGATGCCCGAGGGCTGGGCCCCGACGACGGTCGTCGGGCCGGCCCTCGGCGGCGTCGTCATCGGCCACGAGGTCGCGCGCGCGTTGGGCGTCCGGTCGCTCTTCACCGAGCGCAAGGACGGCGCCATGGAGCTGCGCCGCGGCTTCAAGGTCTCCCCCGGGGAACGCGTGGTGGTCGTCGAGGACGTCATCACGACCGGCAAGTCCACGCGCGAGGTCATCAGCCTGCTGACGGAGCTCGGCGCCGAGCCGGTCGGGGCCCTGTCCATCGTCGTGCGCGCCGCGGAGCCTCCGGAGCTGGGCGTCCCCTCCGAGCACCTGGCCCGCCTGCCCGCCGCCGCCTGGGGCTCCCAGGAATGCGCTTTGTGCCGCGCCGGCCTGCCGGTCGTCAAACCAGGCAGCCGCGAAAAGCCGTCGTTGCGAGGATAACCCATGCTGACCTACAAGAAGGCGGGCGTCGACATCGACCTGGGCGACAAGCTGGTCGAGTACATCGCGCGCAAGGTCTCCGGCATCGGCGGCTTCGCGGGCCTCTACCCGCTCGAGCCGGGCGCCAAGGACCCGCTGTGCCTGGTAGCCTCCACCGACGGGGTCGGCACCAAGCTCAAGGTGGCCTTCGCTCTGGGCCGACACGACACCGTGGGCATCGACCTCGTCGCGATGTCGGCCAACGACCTCATCTGCTGCGGCGCGAAGCCCCTCTTCTTCCTCGACTACTACGCCACTGGGAAGCTCAACCTGGAGACCTCGAAGCGCCTCGTCGACGGCATCATCGAGGGCTGCCGCCAGGCCGAGATGTCCTTGCTGGGCGGCGCACGACCTCCCCGGCCACGCGCCGG
>SCTT01000043.1 GCA_004322435.1 bacterium | reverse complement strand
GCCCGGGGGCTGCTGGTGGCGGGCGGCTTGGCCGCCCTCGCGGCGGGCGTGCTGTTGGCGCTCGGGGCGTGGGCCGTCGCCCTGTTCAAGAAGAAGCGGGCCCGCGGGCCGGCGGACCTGGCGGCGGCGATGGCGGGCGGGGGCCCGCCCAAGGAGGGCGACGTCCTCGCCGGCAAGTACCGGCTGGCGGGCTTCGTCGGGCGCGACGCGGCCGGCGAGCGGTGGGAAGCCGTCGACGCCGCCCTCAACCGGACGGTGTCGGTGCGGCGCCTGGACCCAGGCGACGACCCGCAGGCCCGGGAGCGCATGCGCCAGGAGAGCCGGACGGCGGCCGGCTTGCAGCATCCGAACATCGTCGCCGTCTTCGAGGCCCTCGACCTCCCGAACGGCGTCTTCCTCGTGATGGAGCACGTGCCCGGCCGCAGCGTCGCCGAGATGCTCGCGACCGGGGGCCCGCTGCCGCTGGGCCGCGTCCGGCGCATCCTCGAGGCGGCGGCCGCGGCGCTCGTCTACGCGCGCGCGCAGGGCGTCGTCCATCCCGGCCTCAAGCCTTCGAGCCTGGTGGTCACCGACGGCGGCGCCGTGAAGGTCCGCGACTTCGCTTCGGCGGCGGGGGGCCTCGGCGGCGACGACCTGCGCGCGCTGGGGGAGTGCCTCTACGAGATGCTGACCGGAGAGCCGCTCGACGCCGGCGCCGGACGCTTCGCGCAGGGCAGCCGCTGGCCGAGCCAGGTCCGCCCGGGCGTGCCTCCGGCGGCCGACGCGCTGGTGCTGGGGGCCATCAGCGCCGACCCGGGGGAGCGCTTCGGCGGCGTCGCGGAGTTCGTCGAGGGGCTCTCGGCGCTGGGCCCGCCCGAGTCGTAGCGCCTCCGGGCCTCGGATTGGCGCCGGAGGCCAATTTCGATAAAGTACCGACGTGAGCCGCCTCCTCTCCGACCAGGCCTTCGCCTGGGCGGTGGCCCTCCTCCTCGCGTTCGCCGCGTTCGCCAACGGCGCCTACGACCTCTGGGCGGCCACCGCCGTCTATCTCGCCGCCATCGCGCTGACCGCGGCTTTCGTCGCGCGCGCGGCGTGGGCCGAGGAGTCCGGAGGCCTCGACCTCTCCTGGGCGGCCCCCGTCGGGCTCTGCCTGCTCGCGCTCGGCGTGTCGACCTTGCGCGCGGGAAACCCCGCGGCGGCTTTCCAGGGGTACGCGGACTGGTGCGCGGCGCTGGCCCTGTTCTGGGTCGCGAAACAGGCGTACTCCTCGGCGCCGGCCGTCGAAGCCGTCACGGCGGCCGGCGCGCTCGTCGTCTGGGTCGAGTTGGCGGCGAACCTCAGGCAGCAGGCCGCCTCCACGCTCCCCCTCGGCGAACAGATGGCCGGCACCCTCGTGAACCCGAATTTCGCCGCGTGCTGCGTGCTGCTCTGGCTCCCGGTGCTGGTCGCCAAGGCCTGGAGTTCCCGCCGGGAAGGCGCCGCCTGGTTCTGGGGTGCGACGGTCGCGGCGGCGTGCGCCAAGCTCTACCTGACCTACAGCCTCTGGGGGATGATGGTGTCGGCGGCCGTCCTGCCTCTGCTGGCGGGGCCGAGCGCGGTCAAGGCGGCGGCGCGGCGGCACCCGCGGACGGTCGCCTTGGCCGTCTTCTTGGGGGCCCTGGCCGCGGGCGTCATCGTCTACCTGAAGTTCTCGCGCGTCGTCGGCTGGCACGGCGGGAGCGTCGCCGGCAACGAGTACCGCCGCTTCCGGTGGTGGGCGGCCGCGCTGCGCATGTTCTGGGACAACCCGGCCTTTGGAGTCGGCCCCGCGAACTACGCGAGCGCCTACCTGGCGTACCGTCCGGGGTCGGGCCAGCACACGCATGTGGCGCACAACCTCCTGTTGACGCTGCTGAGCGAGACCGGCCTGGCCGGGACCGGCGCCTTGCTGGGGCTTGCGGCGGCCTGGGGGCGGAGGTTCTTCGCGACGTCCCAGGCCTTGGAGGAGCGCTGGCCCTTCGCGGTGGCCCTCGCCGCGTTCTTCGGGGCCACGTTGGTGCTCCCCGGCGTCGAGATGCTCGCGATCCTGCTGACGGTCGCCGTCTTCGCCGGCGTCTGCCTGGCCCCCGAGTCGGTCCCGCGCGTCCGCCCCCGGCTTTCCGTCGCCGTGGTCGCCGTCGCCGCCGCGGCGGCGCTGGCGGGGGACGTCGTCCGGCCGTTCTTCGCGGGGCGTCTGGTCGAGGCCGCGCGCGCCGAGCTCTCCGAGGGACGCTTCGCGAGCGCGCTGGAGCTGAGCCGGCGCGGGGTCGCGCTCTATCCGCGCTCCAGCGACGCCCACCGCATGGCGGCGCAGGCGTCGGCCGGCCTCTTCGGCCGCGGGGGGGCGGCGTCCTCGTTGGACGATGCGATCGAGTCGCAGCGGCGCGCGTCCGCTTTGAACCGGCATCAGGGAGTCCCGGCGATGGAACTGGGCCGGCTGCTTTGGCTGCGCGGGGACCGCGAGGAAGCCTTGAGCCAGCTGGCCAGGGCGGCCCGGCTCGACCACACCAACCCGGTCATCCTGCGCGAGCTGGAGACGGCCGCCACGTCGGCGCCCCGCTAGCCCCCGCCGGTCAGGGCCTTGCGCTCGGCGGCGACGTCTTCTTGGACGCTGCTTTGCGGGATGTCGATGCGTTTGGGCGCGCAGCGGGCGCCGCCGGCGGCCTCGTCGGCGCAGTTCTCGATGACGCGGCCCTGCTCCTTCTGGCCGGATTCCTGCCCGATGTCCCGTCCCTTCTTCTTCGAGTCGTCGGCCATCATGGCCCCGGCGGCCAGCGCCGCGATGCCCGCCATCATCATGACGGCGCCGATCTTCATGAGCGCGGCGCCCTGGGCCTTCGTGGCCCCGGTCGGGTCGGGGGCCGCCATCATCTGCTTGCCCATGATGAGCATCGCGAGGCCCCCGGCCAGGAGGGCCGCCCCGAGCGCCATCAGGATCACCGCCGTGTCGATGCCCTTCTTGGCGTCGTCGGCCTTGTCCTGGTAGGGGGTCTGGTTCTCGACCGGGCCCACGGAGGGGGCCTGGGTCACGTCGGGCGCCCCGACGCCGAGGGGCCCCGACATCTCCCCGCCGGTCAGGCCGACGCCGCCCGTGCCCGGGCCGGCGATGGTCGACTTCTGCTCGAACGCGTCGGCCGAATACTGGCGCGCCGCGTCCACGTTCGCCGAGCCGAGGCCCAGCGTGGAGGCGCGCTGCGCGAAGCGCAGCTGGCCGGCCGCGCGCGAGGCGCGGGCCTGGCGCCCGCCCAAGGGGGAGAGGCGGGCGTGGGCCAGCGCACGGGGAGAGGCGGAGAGCGCCCCCGAGTCGCCGGCGGCGGGCCGTAGCGTCGCCGCGGCCGCGGCGGCCGGAGGGATCCCGGCGTTGAGGCCGTCGCGCAGGCCTCCGCCGGAGGAGAGGCCGGAGTTTTTAAAGCCGAAGTCGCCTGAGAACATGCGCGGCGGAGGGGCCGCCGGGACGGCCTCTTCCACGGGACCTTCGGGGGCCGGGGGAGCTTCCTCGGGAGTGACCGACAC
>SCTT01000397.1 GCA_004322435.1 bacterium | reverse complement strand
GGTCGGTGTACGCGTACAACCACTCGGACAACTACGCGCGCGCGGTCCTCGCGCTGCGCGAGGCCATCGTCGCGCGCGCGTCCACGAAGCGGCCTTCGGCCCGTTAGCAGGAATCCAGAAAACTCCTCACCGACGGAATTTACGCGCCTCGGGCGCGTGGCTTCGAGGATTCCTCATACGGGAATCCTCGAAGCGGGAACCCTCTGCGAGGCAAGGTCGGACTCTCGCTCCGCCTTGGACGGCGAAATCGATCGGGAGGAAGTCCCAAACTATCCCTAGGGATAGCTTCGGATATAGTGCGGCCGCCGCTGGGTGCGCCCGCGGTCGGCCGCTAAAGCCGGGGTCAGCCGCCCTCCCGTTCGAAACGGAAGCGGCTGCTCCCCGGCGCTAGCTCAGCCGCGAGGCCCGAGGCCTCGGCGGCTGCAGCGCCTAGGTCGACCTCGCTATCGGTTTTGGGGGAACCCCAAATCCACTTTTGATGTGGCCGGGTCGGGCCAGCGGCTCGTGACGACCTTGGCCCGCGTGTAGAACTGGATGCCGTCCGGGCCGTACATGTGCAGGTCCCCGAACAACGAGGCCTTCCAGCCCCCGAAGGAGTAATAGGACACCGGCACCGGGATGGGCACGTTGATGCCGACCATGCCCACCTGGATGTCGAACTGGAAGCGCCGCGCCGCGCCGCCGTCGCGCGTGAAGATGGCGACGCCGTTGGCGAAGGGGTTGGAGTTCACGAGCTTGACCGCTTCCTCGTAGGTGTCGACGCGGACGATGCCGAGGATGGGGCCGAAGATCTCGTCTTTGTAGGCCGCCATCGTGGGCTTGAGGTGGTCGAGGAGCGACGGGCCCAGGAAGAAGCCGCCGTTCTGGGACGCCTTGTCCTTGCGGCCGTCGACGACCAAGGTCGCGCCCTCCTTGGGGCCCGACTCCAGGTACGAGGCGACCTTGTCGCGGTGCTCGCGGGTGATCAGCGGGCCCATCTCGCTTTGGGGGTCGGAGCCCGGCCCCACCTTGAGCTTGGCGATGCGCTCCTTGACCGCCGCGACCAAGGGGTCGGCGGCCTTGCCGACCGCGGCCACCACCGAGATGGCCATGCAGCGCTCGCCGGCCGAGCCGTAGGCCGCGCCCACGACGGCGTCCGCCGCCATGCCGATGTCGGCGTCGGGGAGGACCACCATGTGGTTCTTCGCCCCGCCCAGGGCCTGCACGCGCTTGCCCTTCGCGGTGCCGCGCTCGTAGATGGACTTGGCGATCGGCGTCGAGCCCACGAAGGAGAGCGCCATCACGTCGGGGTGCTCGATGAGCCGGTCCACCGCCGTCCGGTCGCCGTTGACGACGGTGAAGATGCCGGCCGGCAGGCCCGCTTCGGCGAGGAGCTCGGCCAGGAGCATCGCGGCGGAGGGGTCCTTCTCGGAGGGCTTGAGGACGAACGCGTTGCCGCAGACGATGGCGTTCGAGAGCATCCACAACGGCACCATCGCCGGGAAGTTGAAGGGCGTGATGCCGGCGACGACGCCCAGCGGCTGGCGGATGGAGTAGACGTCCACGCCGCCGGCGGCCTGCTCGGAGAAGCCGCCCTTAAGCAGGTTCGGCGCGCCGCAGGCGAACTCGACGTTCTCGATGCCGCGGGCCAGCTCCCCGAGGGCGTCCGAGGGGACCTTGCCGTGCTCGGCGGTGAGGTGCGCCGCGACGTCGGCCTTGCGGGCGTTCAAGAGCTCGCGGAACTTGAACATGATCTCCGCGCGGCGGGACAAAGACGTGGCGCGCCAGGCGGGGAAGGCCTTCAAGGCCGAGGCGACGGCCTGGTCCACGACGGCCACGGAGGCGAACTCCACCTCCGAGGCTTGCTTGCCGGTGGCGGGGTTGTAGACGGGGCCGGCCGGGCCTTTGCCGGGCTTCGTGCGCTTGCCGTCGATCCAATGGGTGATGCGGTTCATGGGTCCTCCCCGCCCGACGGGGCGGCAAGAGCATTATAACCCTAGAACCGATAAGCCAAGGCGGTCGTGACGGTGTGCGCGCTCCCGCTCAAGAAGCCGTGCCGCATGTCCTTGTAGTAATCGAAGACATACTGGCCCATCAGGTCGATCGCCTGGGAGAGGGCGTAATCCGCCCCCAAAGCGACGGAGTGGGCGTGATTGTAGACGCTCCCCTCCATGGTCGAGCCCAGCTCGCTGCCGACGACGCCGGTCCCCATGTTGCCCTTGGAGCGGCTCAGGGAGTAGGCGCCGGAGAGCTTGAGCGCCTCGAGAGCCTGCCAGTCCGTCGCCAAGGAGAGCGAGTGGGTGTCGATCACGGAGTTCGAGCGCTCGCGGACCGTGAAGGCGATGGCGGCCGCCTCGTAGCGCCGGAGGCTGCTCGTCAGGAAGTCCGACTCGAAGTCGTTCTGCGTCCAGTCCGCGCTGACAGACGAGTTCACCGTCGGCGTCAGTGGAGCGCCGAGCGAAACCCCCGCGGAGTGAAGCACGTTGCGGACGTTCTGCCCGACGGAGGAGGTTTGCGCGGCGGTCGTCCCGTTCGCGTAGTCGAGACCGGAGCTGCGCCGGTCTTTAAAGGCGTAATAGCCGCTTAAGAGGGTGCCGCCGGCCGCCGCGTAGCTCCCCTCGGCCTTGAGGTTCACGGCCTGCTTGGCGTCGACCGGCGAGCCGACCTTGTCGGCCCACTCGTAGGAAGGGGTCAGGCGCACGCTCACGCCGTCCAGCGGCCGGGCGCTCCCTTTGAGATACACCTCGTTGGAGTTCGAGTCCGCCTCGTAGAGCATGCGCTCGGCCTTCGCGCCGGCGGCGCTCGCGTTGAGGGTGAAACCCCGCTTCTTGCTCAAGCGACGCCATCCGGCGCCGAGGCTGGCCTTCGACCCTTCGGGCCGGAACGTGGCCGCCCCGCCGTATTCCACCGTCTTGACGGTGTTCAGGCGCATGTCGAGCTGTTCGAGCACCGCGGAGTTCAGCAGGCCCACGGCCGGGAACGTCGAATCGTTGCGGCGGTTCCCGTACTTGAGATAGGCGTCCGCCTCCACCGAGGACGCGACGCGGGCCTTGGCGTTGACGAAGAAGTTCTGGGAGGCGATCTTCCCCTGGCCGTAGAAGACCGAGTCTTGCTGGGCCGTAAACGAGTCCTGCCCCAGCGTCGACATCGCGTAGCCCGCGGCTACGGCGGCCTTCGCGAACGTCCGGGAGAGGCGCAGGGAATGCGACGTCTGGGTGCTGTCCGGGATGAAGTGCAGAGGCTTCAGGCCGTTGGCGGCGCTGATGGAATGCCCCGCCGCGACGACCGGCGCCCTGAAGTCCCCGATGATGTAATTGCGGGCGCGGCTCACGAACTTCTCGAACGTCCCGTCATAGGCGAACTGGAACCAGCCCTTGGGCGAGGCGGCGAAGCCGATGGAGCCCCGGTCCATGGTCTCGTTGACGGGCTTGTCGTAGCCGCGCCAGCGCTGCAGCTGCCGGCCGGCCAGGGCCCCGAAGTCGCTGCCGCCGGCCAGCCAGGTCGCGTAGGTGTTCCCGACCCGGCGATAGCCGTCATGCTTGACCGAGAACGAGGCGACGTCGCCCAGGAGGGCGGGTTTGATTCTGAAGTCCGCCCCGTAGTTCGTCCGGTCGATCCGGAAGAAGGACCCCGCCGCGTCGTTGTTGAACTGGGCCGTATATCCCACGTTCGTGTTGGCCGGGACGTTGTAGGCCGGGTCTGTCCCGCCAAGGACATTGTCGGGCCGGGTGAGGTAGTCGAGCCCGACGGAGACGGAACGGTAGTGGGAGTAATAGCCGCCGACACCGAGCATTTCGTTGTCGAACCGCGCCCGGCCCGCCTGGTTGACGAGGCCGTCGCCCCGACGCTCCACGGAGAGCACGGAGCCGTTTCCGTTGGAATACGCCAGGCCGAGGTCGAAGTCCAGGTAGGCGCCCGAGACGTTGTCGCCGAGCCAGCCCTTCCGGTAATCGTAGCGCTGGAGCCGATGGGCGCGGGTCGCGTCGCCGCCCCCCGTGGTCCCGAACACCGACAGCTTGGGAGCCAGCGTCCCGCTCACCTCCGCGGAGGCGGCCGTCGGCAGCAAGAGCGAGCATGAGAGGCAGAGGCTCAGGAAGGCTTTGGCGCGCATGTGGTTTCTCCAGGGGTCCATGGTCGAGGGGCTTAGTAGCGCAGATGCTGGTCGAACGCGCTGCCGTGGATTCCGCCGTGGCAGGCGGTGCAGTTGCGCAGGACCGCTCCGGAGACGCGGCCGCCGGCGGCGGCGCCGGCAGCGTGCCGGTTGTCGGCGAGGGAGTGGCACTGGAGGCACAGCGCGGGCTGGGCGACCGTGAGGAGCTTGCGGTTCGGCGAGCCGTGGGGCGTGTGGCAGATCGTGCAATCCTCGGAGACCGGAGGATGCTCCATCGCGTGGGGGCCGCGGACCGACTGGTGGCACTTCGTGCAGCTCTCCGTCTTCCCGGCGAGAGCCACCTGCTTGCCGGCATGGGGGTCGTGGCAGCTGACGCAGGACAGCGCGCCTTCCTTTATAGGGTGATGCGACGGCATGTTGAGCCGGGCGAGGACGTCCTTATGGCACGAGGCGCATAATGAGGAGCTGGGATCCTTGAATTTCGCCGCACCATTGACGCCCTTCGCCGCCTTCGGGGTATGGTTGCCGTGGCAATCCGTGCACGAGAGCCCGGCTTTGGCGTGGTCCGCGAACTCCCAGTTCATCCGGCGGGCATCCTTCACGTGGCAGGCCTGACACGCGCCCGCGTCCGGCTTGGACGGACGGGTCTCCGGCCCCGGGTTCGCCAGGTGCGCCGGCGTGCCGCCGTGGCATTTCGCGCAATCCAGCTTGGCGTGTTTGCCCTTGGCGTGGGACGCCGCCGCCGCGTCGTGGCAGGAG
>SCTT01000396.1 GCA_004322435.1 bacterium | reverse complement strand
GCCTTAGACGACGTCCGGGAGTCCATCCAAGAGCTGGCGGAGTACCGCAAGCTCTTCTTCCGGGCGCCGAACGTCCCTAAAGACCCCTAGCCCTGCCGCGCCGTGAGGAACCGGCCGCCGGCGAGCCAGTAGGCCAGCTTGCAGGACTCGAGGATGGCCGCGTACGCCATCGGCTGGCTGGTCCACCACCGCCGCGTGAAGTCCGGGTCTTTCGCGCCGTAGACGCGCACCGTCGAGTCTCTCAAGACCGTCGAGAAGATGAGCTTGGCGCGGCGGGCGTGGAAGCGCGAGGTCACCACCATGACGGTCTTCCCTTCGGGTTTGGCGGCGGCCTTGAAGGCCCGCGCCTCCGCGAAGGTGCTGATGACGAGGTCGCCGTAGAGCCGCAGGGCGCCCTCGGGGACGCCTTGCGAGAGGAAGATGGCCTTGTCGATCTCCTCCTCGGTGGGGGCCTTGAGCCCTTTGCGCAGGACTTCCTCGAGGCCGAACGGGCGCCAGGGCTTCGAGTACCAGACCGCGTCGGAGACGCCTTGCTTGTAGAGCTCGGCGCCCGCGAAGGGGCGCGAGAAGTCCCCGGCGAGGACGACGAGGAAGTCGGAGGGGACCGGCTCGTCGGAGAAGTCCATCCACCAGCCGACGCCCCAGACCCAGGCGGGCACGGCGAGGAGGACGGCCGTCCCGAGGACGGCCAGCGGGGTCCGGGCCTTGGCCCAGGCCGGCGCGAGCCGCTTCAGTTGCCGGAGCTCCGCAGTCCCGGGTGCGCGCCCGGCACCGAGCAGGCGCACCAGGACGGGTGCGCCATCCCCTCGCGCCAGCCGTTGTCCTCGAGGTTGGACTTCACCCAACACACGTAGCAGAGCATCATGCGGTTGACCGGCTTGTCCTGGCCGCAGCGCAGGCAGGTGCCGTCCTTGGGGGGCGTGCGCTGCTTGAGCTTGTCGAGGTCCGGGTCCTCGTCCTCGACGGCCTCCGGCGCGGCGGCGTCGGGGCGCTTCTCGAGGATCTCCTTCAAGAGCTCGTCGACGGCGGTCGGGGCTTCGGTCGTCATGAGGGTCTCGGTCATTGTTTGGGTTCCTGCCATTTTCCGTGGGCTTTGATGAGCTCGATCAGGGCCCCGTCCGCTTGAGCCGTGGGGATGCCCTTCTGCACGCAGTCCTTGCCGACGTAGAGGTTGATCATGTCCGGCGCGCCGCCGACGTAGCCGAAGTCGGCGTCGGCCATCTCGCCGGGGCCGTTGACGATGCAGCCCATGATGGCGATCTTGACGCCCTTGAGGTGGCCCGTCTGGCGCTTGATGCGTTCGGTGGTCTCCTGCAGGTCGAAGAGGGTGCGGCCGCAGGACGGGCAGGAGACGTACTCGGTCTTCGTGATGCGCGTGCCCGAGCCCTGCAGGAGGTTGTAGACCAAGGTCAGGTTCTTCGCCGGCTCCAAGGAGCTGCGCACGAGGACGGCGTCGCCCAGACCGTCGCAGAGGAGGCCGCCCGTGAGGATGGCCGATTCGAGCACCTGGTCTTCGGGCCGGCCCCACTCGGGGGCGGTGACCAGGATCGGGACGGCGGCCCCGGCCTCGGCCAGGAGGGCGGCCAGGCGCCGGTAGTCGTGCAGGCGCGGCGTGGATTGCGGGGCGGTGAGGGTGACGGCGCACGGGACGCCCGCCTTGGCCGCCGAAGCGGCCCGGGCGGCGGCGACGAGGGGCTCGGCCGCCTCGACGATCAAAGTCAGGGAGCGGATCTTGGCTTCGGCCAAGACCTCGCCTTCGGGCAGGGGCTCCGTCCAGACCAGGGCGTGGGCGAACGGGGTGGCGGCCTTCCAGGGGGCCGCCGGCCCGGCGGGGCGCACGAGGAAGGCCAGGCGGGACGTCTCGGACTTGAGGGCCTCGCGGGCCTCGCCCAGGCGCCGCGCGTCGTCCCCGGAACCGACCTCCCACTCGAGGATCTCGGGCTCCAAGGTGGTGGGGGCCTTGAGCTGGGCTTCCAGGAAGGCCAGGATGTCCGCGCCCGCGTCGCGCTGGAGGAGGTGCGGCCAAGGGGTGACGACGCGCACGGGGTGCTCGCCGCCGAGGCGGAACGGGCCGATGCGGACCGAGTCCGCCTTGCGCCGCTCGAAGGAGAACGGGTCGGCGCAGTAGGGGAGGTCGATGCGCTCGCGGCGGTTGCCCGCGGGGGGCGGCTCGGGCGCGTCGAAGCGCCGGACCAGGTCGCGGCAGACCG
>SCTT01000395.1 GCA_004322435.1 bacterium | reverse complement strand
CGTCGCCAACGCCTACCGGCGCCTGGGCGACGCCCCGCGCTTTTTGGACGCGCTGCGCCGATGCCAGGCCTTCGACCCGCACGACGTCGAGACCGCGTTCCACCTGGCCCAGGGGCTCGAGGAGACCGGCGACCTGCGCGCCGCCGCGGAGCTCTTCGGGCGCATCTCCGCCGACGGCTACCTCGGCGCGGCCATCTCGCTCGGACGGGTGCGGCTCAAGCAGGGGGCGCCCGACCGCGCGCTCCAGATCGCGGAAGCGGCGCTGGCGCGCGAGCCGGACAACGCCGCCGCCCACATCCTGGCGGCGCAGGCCGCGGCCGCGGCGGGGAACAAGGCCGTCGCCCGCGCCCACCTGGGCCGCGCCCGGAAGCTCGCGCCCGACTACCCCGAGCTCCGGCGCCTCGAAGCCTCTCTGGGGACGCCGTGAGGGCCGCGGCGCGCGCGGCGTGGCTGCTGTGGGCCGTGCTGCAATGGTCTTTTTCCCTCTCGTTGGTCGTCTTCATGCGCGGATTCTTCCCGCCGGCCTTCGAGGCCGCGCTAGCCTGGCGCCTCCCCTGGGCGGTCGCCGCCCTAGCGTTGACCGCGTTCGCCGCGGGGCTCCCGCGCGCCGCCGTCGCGGCGGCGGCCGCGGCCGTCTCTTTGCTCCTCGCCCCAGCGGGCGGCGGCGGGGGCGCCGCGGCCCTGGCCGCGGCCGCGGCGGCTTGGGTGCCCTTCTTCATCCTCACGCCCCGCCCCGTCCCGCAGGACCCGCGCGACGCCGGTTCGGAACTCGCCGCGGCCGCGGCGGCGGCGCTCCTCTGCGCGGGCGGTTGGGCCGCGGCGGCCCGGCCGGCCGCCCCCGTCTTCTTCGGACTGCTCCTCGTCCTGACCCCGACGGCGCTGGCCGCCGCCTCGGCGGCGCGGCTCGGGACCGCCGCGGCCGCCGCGGCCGCCGCCTGGGTTCTCCACCGTCTGCTCCTCGCCCCCCTGGGGCTGGGAGGCTTGAGCGCCGCCGTCCTGGCCCTCCCCTGCGGCTTCGCCGTCGCGCTGGCTCTGCGCGACGCCGCGGCGCTCCTGCGGCCCGCGCGGGCGAACCGCGCCCTGGGCTTGGCCGCCGCCGCGGCCTCATGCACCTTCGCCGCAGCCGCGCTGACGATGGACGCGCGCCCCGACTGGAGCCACGCCGCGCAGGGGCTCCTGCTCGCCGCCGGCTGGGCGGCCGTGTGGCTCGTGTGCCGCGAGGCCGTCCCCGACGTCGCCCTCGGCGAGCGCCGGGCCGCCGCCGCCGGGGCCGCCCTCCTCCTCGTCTGCCTCGCCGCGGGCCGCGGTGGAGCGTGGAACGCCTCCGAGGACCCGGCGCTGCGCGCGCTGACCCGCGCTCTGGCCGGCTCCGGAACCGACGACCCGCTCTTCGCCGAGCTCTGGGGGCGGATGGGGCGGCCGGACCGTACTCCAGCCCCGTGGGACAATCCTCCGCCGCCGCGGGAGCGCGCCGTCGCCGAGAAGCCCGACGTCTTCGTCTTCGTCGTGGACAGCCTGCGCCCCGACCGCCTGGGCCGGCCGGGGCGCACGCCCGCCCTCGACGCGCTCGCCCGCCGGTCTTGGGTCTTCGAGCGCGCGTTCACGCCCTTCGGCGGGACCCACCTTGCGGTGCCGGCGCTCTGGGCCGGGAGCTTCCTGCCGCACGGCCCGCTGCCGGTCCCCTTCGCCCCCTTGAACGCCCTCGAGCGGCTGCTGACGGAGGAGGGCTACCGCAAGCTCGTCGCCGCCGACATCCACGTGCAGGCCGCCACGCTGGGGCCGCCGGCCTGGGAGACCTTCGACGACGGGCACTCGCTCTTGCGCCGCGCCTGCCCGGCGCTCAAGGACCTCGGAGGGAGGCTGGGCCCGAAGCGCCCGGGCGAGCCCCCCGTCTTCGCCTACGCCCACCTCTTCGACCTGCACATCGCGGCGCGCGAGCCCGGCGGCGGCGAAGGGAAGGCTCCCGGCGCGGCGGCGGTCGAGGCCTATGAGCGCGCGCTGTCGTCGGTGGACGCCTGCGTCGGGACGTTCGTCGGCCGCCTCAAGGCCCTCGGCCGCTACGACGGCGCGGTCGTCGTCGTCACCGCCGACCACGGCGATTCCCTGGGAGAGGAGGGACGCTGGGGACACGCGCACACGGCTTTCCCCGAGGTCCTGCGCATCCCGCTCCTCCTCAAGGTCCCGGAGCCGTTGGCCGCCGGGCTCGCGCCGGACACCGCCGGGGTCGCGCTCCTCAGCGACGTGACGCCCACCTTGGCCCGCCTGCTGGGGCGGGGGCCCTGGCCGGCCCGTCCCGGCGCGGGGCGCTCGCTGGCCCGCGCGCCGGGCGAGGCCCCGGCGCCGGCCGCCGGGTTCCTCGTCGCGTCGAGCTACGCGCCCGTCTTCGGGGTCGTCTCGCCCGCCGGCGACGAGCTGTTCTTGGCCGACGCCGTGGACCGCGCCTTCTCGCTCTTCGCGCTGCCCGCGCGCGGGGCCGCCGTCCGGCGGGACTTGGGCGCCGAGCGGCTGGCCGCCGGCGAGCGGAGCCTCAGGGCCTTATTGACATCAGCAGCTCGCGCTCGCGGGTAGCGGTCCACGTCGCGGGGAAGGCGGCCCGGCGCGCGTAGACCCGCGACGTCCCGTCCCGGTACACGAGCGCCCAGGCCAGGGGGTGGAAGTAGGCCGCGTAGTGCTCCACCCGGCGCAGCCCCTGCGGCGTGCTCAGCGTGAGCATCCGCGGGCGGTCCGCCACCACGGCCCACTCCAGGCCCCAGCGGTCGAGGAAGGCCCGCCAGGCGCCCGTCGAGGCCTCGGCCGCCGACGCCTCCGCGAGCAGAGGATGGAAGACGTAGCGCCCGTCCATGAAGACCGGGAACTCGGGGCCGAGCCGCCATGCCAGATAGCCGCCCCAGCCCCATTCGTTGTAGAACCGCCGTCGTTCGAGCTGCCCATGCTCGGCCGCGATGAAATCCGCCGCGGCGGCGGGGAAGAGCGCGGCGTCGAACGCGCGCGGGCGGCCGACGACGCCCGGAGCCCGCCACGCGAGGAAAAGGGCCGCGGCTCCGAAAGCCGCCGCGGTCCCGCCGCGCCGCCAGAGCTCCGGCCGCGGGCGCCGTGCGGCGAACGCCGCCGCCGCTTCAGCGAGCACGAGGGCCGCCAACGGGGCCGCGTAGCTCATATGCCGGGCATGGAGGACGCCCGCCAGGCCGGCCAGGGCCGCCGCCGCCGCCAGCGCCGCCGGGGGGCGCGCGAGGACCGCGGCGACGGCGGCCGCGGCCAAGAGCGCCAGCTGCGGGAGATGGAAGGGGTTGCGCGGGGAGAGCGGCTGCCATTCGAGGATGTGCGCCCCGATGACGGCCGACGCGCGCGCGTGCTCGAGGAGCACGGCCCAAAGCCCTGCGCCGTACGGGTTGAGCAGGGTGCCGAGGGCTCCCGCCGCGGCTGCGGCGGCCAGGGTCCGGCGGTCCCCCCGCCCGAAGGCGGCGTAGAGGGCGAGCACCGCCAAGCCCGCCGGGAAGCCCGGATGGAGGTTCGCCCAGACGGCGAAGTAGACGGCCGAGCCCGCCGCGGCGAGGCGGGGCGGGACCGCCGATAGGGCCCCGCGCGCCCACGCCTCAAGGACCCACAACAGCGACAGGAAGAAGACGACCGAGAGGAGCTCGGGCTTGAGTTCGGCCCGGCCCAGGCTCGCCGCGCACCAGAGCACGAGGACGAGGCGGCCGCGCGCCGGCCCTCCGCTCAGGCGCCCCAGCGCCTCGACGAGCGCCCCGGCCAGGGCCCAGAGCAGGGCCTTGTAGGCCCACAGCGCCGGGAAGCCGCCGAGGCGCTCGAGGCCCAAGAGGCCCAGTTGGAAGAGCCACTCGAAGTCCACCCAGGGGGACCCGCGGAGCGTGAACGAGAAGGCCTCGTCGCGCGGCAGGCGTCCGTCGGCCAGGATGCGGGCGCCGGCGTTCAAGTGCCAGAAGAGGTCGGGGTTCGCGACGGGCGCGGCGAGCAGCGGCACCAGGGCCGCGCGCGCCGCCCAGTCGGCGGCCGGAAATCGCCTCACCCGGCGGAATCTATCAAATTGGCTAGAATCGGCCATGCCCTCGTTCTCCGACGCCGCGCTCGCGATGTGCGCGTTCTGGATCGTCGCCGGGCCGCTCCTCGACAAACGCATCGAGGAGAAGGTCGAGTGGCTCTCGCTGAGCCTCGGGGCGTTCGCGCTGACGGCCTCCTGGTCCTGGAGCGAGCGCGTCATCATCGAGGCGCTGGCCCGCGCGGCGTCCTTGGGGGGCGCCCTCGTCGCCGGGGCCCTCTTCTTCTCGGCCGTCCACGCCCCGCTGCGCCGCGTCGTCGGGCGCCTGTGCGCCCGCTTCGGGACCCGGCCCGCCGTCGCCGCCACGGTGGCCCTCTCGGGGCTGGCCGCGCCCTTCGTCACCGCCGGCGTCGCCGTGCTCCTCCTCGTCGAAGTCCTCGCCGCCCTGCCGCTCGAGGAAGGGCGGCGCCGGGAAGCCGGCGTCCTCGGCTGCTGCGCGGTGGGCCTAGGCTCGGGGCTGAGCTCGGTGGGCGGGCCCGCCTCCGCCGTCCTCATGTCCAAGGTCTCGGGCGCCGCCTACCCCGTCGGGCCCGGCTTCCTCTTCTCGCTCGTGGGCGCCTGGCTCGTCCCCGGCCTCCTGGGCCTGGCCGCCGGAGCCGCCGTCCTCTGCGGGGCCGCCGACCCCGCCGCGAAGCCCCGCCCCGAGGACCCGTTCAGCCTCTGGACCCTGCTGGTGCTGACCGGACGCCTGTTCGTCTTCACCGCCGGGCTGGTCCTCTTGGGAGACGCCCTCACGCCCCTCATCGAGCGGGCCTTTTTGGGCCTCCATCCGGCGGCGCTCTACTGGGCCAACGCCCTCGCCTCGGTCACGGACAACGCCGCGCTCGTCGCCGTCCAGGTCTCCCCGACGATGAGCCAGGACCAGCTGCGCCACGCCTTCCTGGGGGTGCTGACGGCGGGAAGCGCCTTCCTGTCCGGAGACCCGCCGAACCTGGTGGCCGCCCACAAGCTGGGCATCCCGGCGCGCGGCTGGGCGCTCGTGGGCGTCCCGGCCTCCGCCGCCCTGATGCTGTTCTGCTTTTTGTCGCTCGCCGGCCTATAGGCCCGCGGGCCAGGGCAGGACCTGGTCCTGCCACAGGACGCGCCGCAGGTTGACCTTCTTCGTGCGGATGGCGCTGGCGGACTCCTTGTTGTAGTACACCGTGACGCCCGAGTTGGCCGCGATAGTCACCGAGCCCTGGGCGAGCATGTTGCCGTAGATGAAGGCGTTGCCGCCGCCGCCGCTCGTGGAGAACGCCCCGCCCACGTACATGAAGCCCTGGACGGCGAACTTCCCGTTGGGGGTGGGCGCCCAGGTCGCCCCGTCGGGCGAGAGGTAGGTCGAGTCGAGGCCGGGGAAGTCCGTGGGCTCCGTGGCGTCGAAGTCCTCGCTCTTGTAATGCGACCAGTTGTTGCAGTACTGCTTCCAGGCGGTGCGCGGGACCGTCATCGTCGCCGAGCCCTTGCCCCAGGCGCCGCTCGTCGTGGACAGGTTGCCGGTGACGAGCAGGGTCCCGACGACGTTCACGCCCGGGGAGCCCACGGTCAGGTTGTTCTCGACGAAGACCACGCCGCCGTCGGTGTAGTCGAAGCTGCTCCAGGACTGGGCCGTCGAGTAGTACGACCCGCCGGCGACGGCCGAGGAGCGGTAGAAGGCCAGGTCGATGCCGGGGTCGGGCGGCACGTCGGGGTTGAACGAGAACCACTGGCAGCAGTCGGGTTGGTCGCAGTTGGGCGGGCTGGGGTCGTTGTCGAAGCTGGTGCCGGCCGCCGACCAGAACTGCGGATAGGTGCGCCCGCCGGCGTCGAGGTAGTCCGGCCCGACGATGGCGCCCCATTCGACCTGCACCCCGCCCGCCACCTGGACCCCGTCCATCGCCTGGATGGCGATGTCGCCCAGCGTGTTCTGGGCGTAGATGGCCTTCAAGGCCCTCGTCTGGCGGCCCTTTTGGTCCTGGCCGATGGCCACGATGGTCGCCTGCCTCTCCTCGGGCCCGCTCGAGATGCCGACCGCGTAGTGGCCGCCGTCGATGTCGGTGAACTTATGGTCCCACAGGAAGCGCTCGATGCCCGTGCCGTCCTCGATGAGCGCGTACCAGGTGCCGGTGGAGGCCGTGATGGCGCGGTAGCCTTTCTCGATGCCGCCCTCGGCGTGGTGGAACGCGCTCATGTCGTGCTGGTTCTTGACGCTCCAGTTGGACTCGCGCTGGACGAGGAGGACCATCGCGGGCACGAGGATGGCCATGATGACCAAGAGCAAAATGACGCCGACCAGGACGGCGCCGCGCTCGCTTAAGTCTCGTCGGCGGGGCATGTCAGTCGTTCATCACGCGGATCTTCTGCACGGTCAGCTCGAGCTCCTTGATCTGCTCAAGATACGTCTTTTTCCCCATCGTCATCGACACGCTCACCAGGCGCGGGTAGTCCGAGCGGGGGAACGTGAAGGCGATGTAGACGAGGTTGCGGGTCAGCACCGTCTCCACGCCGTCGACCGCCTGGATGAGTTTGGTGCCCTCCTGGCGGTATTGGAAGTTGCGCCCGTCGATGTGCTTGAAGCGGATGCGCGAATAGGGGCCCTGCCCGGAGACCGAGTCGATGATGATGGTGCGGTACTGGGCCTGGCGCAGGAAGCGGTTGACGACCTCGATCGAGGCCCGGGCGTCGCGCTGGATCTCGCCGCGCGCGCTCGTGAGCAGATAGAAGTTCTGCATCTGCACCATCAGGCGCGGGCCGATCATCGAAATGGTCCCGACGATGGCCACGACCATCATCAGCTCGACGAGCGTATAGCCGCGCCGGGAGGCCCTCATGGGATGGTGATGTTCTTCGTCGTCGTCCCGGTCGAATAGACGACGACGCCGGTGTAGGTCTTCGTCGAGATGCTGACCGACAGCCCGGAGATGACCGGGACGTAGGCCGAGACGCGGTAGCTCGTGCTGGTGGACCCCCGGACCTCGATCTCGTAGGTCCCGTCGGCCTTGCTCGAGCCCGAATAGATGACGGACTGGGCGGGCGCCGAGGAGGCGATGATGGCGGGCGGGGTCGAGCTCAGGGTCCCGGTCGTGATGAGGATCAGCGCCCCGCTCGTCACCAGCGCGCCGTTGACCGTGATCGTGCCGCTGATGCGCCCCTGGGCGCCCGTGACGACGAAGGTCCCCACGTGGATGCTCTGGCCGGCGACCACGTGGGCCGGCGCGGAGGAGGGCGTCCAGATCTCCAGCGGGTCGAGCGTGGGCTCGACCTGGTAGTCGCCCGTCGAGAGGTTGCGGAAGTAGAAGTTGCCGGAAGAGTCCGAGGTGGCCGCCCCGAACTGCTGGTTGTTGCGCGAGGCGGTGACCTGGATGTTCGGGAGGACCGAACTGCCGTCCGAGGTGATGTAGCCCATCACGACGCCGCGCTGGCTCAGGTCCGCGTTCACGGTCAAGAGCTCCCCCGCCTCGAGGTCCACGAGCGTCGAGTACTCCTGATACGTGGAGTTGGCGTAGTTGGCGTTGATGACGACCGAGATGCTCCCGTTGGCGACCGCCGCGAAGTAGCGGCCGTTGGCCCCCGTCGTGACCGGATAGCCGCCCGCGATGACCGAGATGCCGGACAGCGGCGTGCCCCCCGAGTTGCGCACGAGCCCGTTCACGTAGCCCCCTACGGCGACCTGGGTCGTCCGGACGACGTGGACGTTCGTCCCCGCCCAGGCCGGGGAGGTCACGGCGTTGGGGACGCTGACGCCGCTCAAGGCCGGGACCGTCACAGACGAGATCAGCGAATAGTACTGGCGGGTGGCCACGAGGACCGTCCAGGTGCCGGTCGACACGCCGGTCAGCGCGAAGCGCGCGTAAGGCTGCGTCTGCCCGAAGCTGTTGACGGCGTTGGCCCGGTAGGCGTTCGTGGAGCCGCCGATGAGGTCGTTGGCCGTCACGAGCGCGCTGTAGGCCGGGATGCCGCCGATGACCGACTGCGTCGAGTCGAAGGTGGAGAAGGGCCGCGTCGCCGCCCCGACGCCGTCCCACTTGAGGAGCGGGTGCGCCACGCCGGCCGGGCAGGCGACGTGGGGTCCGTAGAAGTCGATGGCGTTGTTGCCGGTGTCGTAGGCCGCGGCGTAGAAGCCGTTGGGGGACATCGTCGTCGGGCTCGAGTAGCGCATCAGGAAGTTGCCGGCGCCGAGGCCGTCGGCGCACGTGCTCGAGGAGATGGGGGTCCCCTCCCAATAGCCCGGCCAGGTCGTGTCGTCGTCGGCCCAGCCCACCATGTCGAGCAGCTCCCAGCTCCAGGCCTGGTACATGGACAGGCCGCCGGCGTCGTTGTCGACCAGCCAGTTGTTGGCGATGCCGTAATGGGCGTCGGACCTCACCCACTGGTCCCCCATCATGAACCAGGAGGCGTTGGAGATGAGGTAGCTCTTGTTCGGGGGGATGAAGGTCGACTCGCGGACGGCGATCGCGTTCATGTCCCAGTACCCGTGCTCGGTGGAGCCGGTCTCGGGATGGTAGTAGTAGAAATAGACCGGCTGCCAGGACGTGGACTGGTTCCAATTGAACGTATACGTGGTCGGGTTGAAGAGCTGGATGTACTCGACGTCGGCCATCGCGAGCGGGTCGGCGGCGTCGCCGACCCGGGTGTTGGTCGCCACCACGATCTGCGAGAAGACGATGTGGCTCGAGTAGAACACGTTCCCGCTGATGGTCCCGGTGGCGATGGGGATCAGAGCGAAGCTCGTCGACAGGGACTGCGCCTCCGTCAGCGTGACGCTCGAATAGATGGCGTCGAAGTAGCCCGCGGAGGAAGCCTTCAGGAAATAGGACCCTTCGTTGACCTGGATCAGATAGGAGCCGGCCGCGTCGGTGGTGTCCGACCAGTCGGCCTTGTCGAGCACGGTCACCACCGCGTTGGCGACGGCGTTGCCGGAGGCGTCCCGCACCACCCCCTGCAAAGTGGCGTTGAGCGGCTGCACGTTGGGGTTTTCGTGGAGGTTGTTGAGCGAGAGCTTCTTGCGCTCCCCGCGCTGGTCCCACATCACGGCGACCTCGACCCACTTGAGCCCGGAGTCGGGGTAAAGCGCCGAGAGCTCCGTCACCTCGTGGTCGGTGACGCGGGTCAGACCGACGTAGACGCAGCGCGTGTAGGTGATGCCGCCGACCTTGATGGTCTCGGGCGGGTAGTTCACGGAGTCGCAGACCTGCGCCGGCGACACGTCGCTGTACGTGACCACGTCCGTGGTGATCTGCAGCTTGTGGTAGGGGGTGTTCTTGAGGTTCTCGACCTTCTCTTGGGCCAGGCTCAACGCCAGGGACTTGGCCCGCGAGTCGCGGATGGAATGGGTGATGAAGCGGAAGGAGCTGGTGAACGCCAGCATCCCGATGGAGATGATGGTCAGCGCCACGAGCAGCTCGACGAACGTCAAGCCGCTGCGTCCGCGCGAGGCCTTAGCGTGGCGAGAGGATATGGTCACTTTCCTTAATATAGCTGCGCCTACAGGGGGCGGCTCGGCGGGAACATCCACGCCCCCTGGTTCCATCGTCCCCAGTATAGGGCGATTGACGCCGCGAATCAAGGACGGAGGAGTCTGTTAAAGTCAGGCCGCCTGTGCGTAAAGTCTCGTGTAGGACCGGGCCGCCGCGGCCCAGGTGAACCGCCCGGCGCGCCGCCGGGCCCGCGCCCCCAGCCTCCGGGCCAGAGCCGGGTCCCCGAGGACCCGCGCGAGCGCCCTCCCCAAGGCCGCGGGGTCCCCCGGCGGGACCAGGAGGCCGGCGTCCCCCAAGAGGGCCGGGACGCCGCCGACCGCCGCCGCCGCCACCGGGAGCCCGGCCGCCATCGCCTCGAGGAGGGCCATCGGCGAGCCCTCCGCGCGCGACGGCTGGACGAAGACTTCGGCCCGCGCCAACCAGCGCCTCACGGCCGCCGCGGAAGCCGTCCCGGTGAAAAGCGCCGGGACACCCAGACGGCGCGCGAAGCGCGGGAGCCTCCCCCCCGTCTGGTCCGGGCCGCAGGCCGTCCAGCGGAAAGGGACGCCGCGCGCGCCCAGGTCCGCCAGCGCCAGGGCCAGCACGTCGAGGCCCTTGTAGGCCGCCAGGCGCCCCACGCTCAGAATCAGGGGAACCTTGGACCGGCGGGGGCGGCGGAGGAGGGAAGGCGCCGCGCCGTTCGGGACGACGGCCGCCTTCCTCCCCGGGAGCAGGGCCGCGAGCTCCGCGCGCCCCGCCGCCGACACCGCCGTCACCGCGCACGCGCGGGCCGCCAGCCGGGCGAACTCCGCGGGGTCGTCGAGCAGCGCTGCCGCCGCGCCCTGGTGCGTCAGCATCAGCGGGACCGACAGGCGCGCGCGCGCCAGGGCGGGAGCCGCGCGGCTGAAGACGTGCGCATGGACGACGTCCATCCCGGCGGACGCGGCTTCGAGGCCCTTGAAGCCGTCGGCGGACGCGCGCACGACGTGACCCTCCCTCCGCAGGGCGGGGACGAGGCCCCGCAGGACGGCGGCATGGGCGGGGTCGAGCCGGGACGGGACCGCGAGGAGGACCCTCACGCCCGGGAGCGGCGGTCCGCCTCTTCCACGAGGTCGGCCGCCGCGCGCGGGCAAGACCCCATCGTCAGGCGCCAGCCCTGGACGCGCACGGACGCGGCCGCGGAAGCGCGGCGCGCGGCGACCGCGGCCAGGCCGGCCCAGGCGCCGGGCCTGAGGCCCGGCCAGAGGAGCTCGAGCACCTGCGGCAGGCCGACGCCCGAGACCAGCGCGGGGGCCAGCGCCGCCGCGGTCCCGAAGGCGCCCGACGGCCGCAGCCGGGCCGGACCGGAGCCGGGCGCCGACCCGAACGCGACCCAGGCCAGGCGGCCGCGTTCCGCCAAACGCCCGTCGAGCGCCTTGAGGTCCAGCAGGCGCTTAGGCGGGTGGTGCCGCCGCCGGAAGTCCGCAAGGTCCCGCGCGTCGACCCACGACGGAGCCGCGCCGCGCAGGCCGGGCCGCCCCTGGAAGGCACGGACCTCCCCGCGGCGGGCGTCCAGCAGGGGATGGTCGTCGCCCAACAGGCGCCAACCCGGACGCCGCAAGAGCTCGAGCGCCAAAGTCGTCTTGCCGCCGCCCGAGGGCAGCAGGACCAGGCCCGCGCGCCCTCCGCGCTCGAGGCCCAGCGCGTGGACCCGGTGCAGGCCGCGCCGGTCGAGCGCCAAACCGATGCGGGACTGCAGGAACAGATATCCCAGCTCGCGGAGCACGTGACGGTCCGGGGACCACACCGTGCCGCGCTCGCGCTCGAGGTCGTAGACCGCCGCGGTCCCGCCGCCGTAGTCGAGCCGCCGCTCGGACCCGGCGTCCGAGAAGCGGCACTCCCGCCAGCGCCAGCCCGCGGGCGACACGCCGGGGACCCGGCCCAAGACGAGCTCGAGGCGCGCGCCGGCGCCCGCCGCCGCCGTGTGGGCGGCAAAATCCTTCGCCAACTCTCCGCGCACCCAGGGGTCGGCGCAGCGCACCTCGGCGCGCTCCCCCGCGACTTGCACGCCCAGCGCGGCGGGCGGCGCCAGGAGCGTCATCGCCGGGGCCAGACGGCGCCGGCAAGGACGCCGGCGGCGTAGGCGGCGTGGGCCGCCGGGAACAAAAGCCACAGCGCGACGGCCGCCGCGAAACGGCGGCGTTCCCCGCGCGCCGCGCCCCAGGCCGCGACGGCCGACGCCGACGCGTAGGCCGTCACCGCGGCCGCCGCGGGAGCGGAGCGCGCGGCGGCGGCCGCCGCCGCCAGGAGCACGAGCGGGGCCAGGTGGTCGGGGCGCAGGGTCCCGGGCGCCAGGCGCGTCATCTGCCCCCGGCCCAGCCCGGAGCTGAAGCACTGCTTCAGGAAGGCCGCCGGGCCGGAGCGGCGCTCGTGCCAGACGAACAGGTCGGGGGAATGGAGCGCCCGGCCCCCCCGCCGGGCCAGGCGCTGGACGAGGAGGTTCTCCTCGTTGCGCGCCAGGCCGTCGTCGAAGCGGGCGCCGGCGTCGACGGCGCCGCGGCGCAGGGCCAGGTTGCAGAGCATCAAAGACGAATCGTCGGTCCACTCGTCCTGAGCGAAGCCGCGGTAGCGGCGGGACATGCGCCCGGCCCCGAAGCGGGAGCTCAAGAGCGCCCCCGCGAGGCGCTCGAAGGGCGCGCTGCCCGGCGGCGTGATGTTGGGGCCTCCGAGGACGGACGCCGCGGGATATTGCGCGAGCTTGAGCTCGAGCGCCGCGAAGAATCCCGGCGGGACGACGGCGTCGTCGTCCAAGAACACGAGGACTTCGCCGCGCGCCACGCGCAGAGCCGCGTTCCGGGCCCGGCCCAGCGGGGCGGCAGGCAGCGCGAGGACGTGAAGCGGCAGGCGCCGCCGCCAGGGCGCCAGGTGGCCGAGCGAGAGCTCGCGGGAACCGTTTAGGACGACGAGGACCTCGAAGGGACGGGGCGGGAGGGCGGCGCTCAAGGATTCCAGACAGCGCTCCAGAGCCCGCCGGCGCGTGCCGAGGATGATGACGCTGACCGACGAGGGAGCCGCGACGGACGCCATCGTCGCGATTCTAATATAATGGCCGCATGCCAAAACGAATGCAAAACGGCGCCCGCCCGCTCAAGCACGCCGGGCATACCGCCTGGCGGAAGGTCGCCGAAGAGGCGGTCATCCTCGACGTCGACACGGCCCACTATTATTCGCTGACGGGGGCCGGCCTGCGCGCCTGGGAGCTGTTGGGCGACGGCTGCACGGCCGCGGCCCTGGCCGCGGCGCTGGAACGCGAGTTCGCCGCCGCCCCCGGCGTCATCGCCGCCGACGTGTCGGACCTGCTCGCCGAGCTCAAGCGCGAAGGCCTCGTCGAACCGGCGTGAGCGCGCCGTGAGGCTCGTCTTCCTCGACCCGCCGAGCCCCCCGGGCCGCGTCGCGTTCCGGGACGCCCACGGCGGCTACGGGGAGATGTGCCGTGCAAGCCGCCTGCGCACCCCCACGCTCGACGTCTTCCACGCCGCGGCCTGGGCCCGCGAAGCGGGGGCCGCGACGGAGGTCGTCGACGCCGTCGTGCGCGCGCTGCGCCCCGAAGAGGCGGTCGCCGCGGTCCGGGCGCTGCGGCCCGACGTCCTCGCCGTGCGCACCGCCTTCGGCTCGCTCCCCCACGACCTGCGCACGGGGCTGCGCGCGAAGGCGGCCAGCGGCGCCAAGCTGGTGTTCTTCGGCCCGCAGGCCGCGGTGGACAGAGAGCGCCTGCTCGCCGCGGGGGCCGACGCCGTCGTCTTGGGCGAGGCCCCCGAGGTGTTCGCCGCCGTCGCCCGCCGCGGCCTGACGCCGATGACCGGCCTGGCCCTGCCCGGCGCGCCGCCGCCTCCCCCCGCCTTCCTCGAAGACGTCGACCGCCTGCCGGTCCCGCGCTGGGACCGCGTCGACTGGCGGCGCTACAGCTACGTGACGGCCCAGACCTCCTGGGGCTGCCCGGTCGGCTGCGGCTACTGCCCCTACCCCCTGACCCAGGGCCGCGCCCAGCGCTTCCGCTCGGCGGCCTCCGTCGTCGCCGAGTTCTCGGCCCTGCGCCGGATGGGCGTCCCGTTCGTGCTCCTGCGCGACCCCTTCTTCACTTTGGCCCGCCGGCGCGTGCTGGAGCTGTGCGCCGCCTTGGAGCGCGCCGGGACGCCGCTCTTATGGGGCTGCGAGACGCGCCTCGAGGCCGTCGACGACGCCCTGGCCGCGGCGCTGGCCCGCGCCGGTTGCATCCGCGTCCAGTTCGCGCTCGAATCCGCGGACCCCGGCCTGCTCAAGGCCGTCGGGCGCTCGCCGCTGCCGGCCGCGAAGGCGCGCGCCCAGGTCGCCCTCCTCAAACGGCACGGCATGCTCACCTACGCCTTCTACATGTTCGGCCTGCCCGGGGAGACCGAAGCCTCCGCGCGGGCCACGCTCGAGCTCGCGCTGACTTTAGGGACCGACGCCGCCGCCTTCTCGGCGGCGACGCCGTTCCCCGGGACCGCGCTGGCCGGCCGCCCGGAACGCGGCGGCCTGGGCCGCGCCGCCGCCGAACGCCTCAGAGAGGAGGCCAAGGAAAGATGGAAGCAGCGCCCGCGCGCCGCGCGAAAGCCCTCCCCGCTCCTCGCAGCCCTCTAGGCCGCGCCGAAGGGCGCGCCCTGGCCGAGGCCGTAGGGAGCGGCTGGGTGGGCACCGGGGTCTACACGCGCCTCTTCGAGGCCCGCTTCGCCGCCTTCGTATGCCCGCACCCTCACCCTTCCCTCTCCCGCAAAGCGGGAGAGGGAGCGAGGGTGAGGGGAAGGGTGAGGGTGCGGGTCGCGGCCGTCAACTCCGGGACCGCGGCCCTGCACCTGGCGCTCGAGGCCGCCGGCGCGCGCGGCGGCGAGGTCCTCCTCGCCCCCCTCGACGCCGTCGCGACCGCCCACGCCGTCGGGCTGGCGGGCGCCGTGCCGGTCTTCTGCGACGTGGACCCCGAGCGCGGCACCCTCTGCCCCGCCGCGGCCGAGGCGGCC
>SCTT01000394.1 GCA_004322435.1 bacterium | reverse complement strand
GCTTGCCGGAGCCGGTGTTCGGGTTGCCGTTGGTCTCGATCTTGAACACGAAGAAGACCGTGGGGTTCATGTCGATGCGGGGCAGGTCGTCTAAAGTCTCGACGCCGTCTAAGGTCTCGAGCAGGGGCTTGGAGAGCCGGTCGGCGTAGATGGAGTCGGCGTCGCCGGCGGCGAGCATGAGCTTGCGGGTCTGGAACTCGTCGACGCCCTTGATGATGACGCGCTTGAGCTTAGGCGCCCCGCGCCAGTGCCCGTCGAAGCGGGTCAGGACGATCTCCTTGGTCTTCGAGTCCCAGCGCTCGAGCGAGAAGGGGCCGGAGCCGTTGGGCTTGTCGTAGACGCCGTCGGCGGTCTTCTGCGGGTTGTTGTGCTTCTTCCAGGTCGCCTTCGTCCCGTCCCAGCCGCCCAGAGAGGCGGTGTACTCCTTGGACATGACGGGCGCCCACGAGGCGAGGATGGTGAGGATGGGGGCGAAGGGCTTGTTGAGCTTGAGGACGACGTTGTCCCCCTTCACTTGGACCGCCGCGTCCACCTTGTCGTAGACGGAGTCCTGGGGCACGCCCGCCTCGTCGCGCGTCGACGGGAGGCCGGCGACGGGCTCGAGCAGCAAAGACGAGGGGCCGCCCGCGCGGTCGAAGAGCATGAAGCGCATCAGCGAGTAGCGCACGTCCTCGGGGGTCAGGTCCTGGCCCTTGTGGAACTTGACGCCCTTGCGGATGGGGAAGGTGTAGGTGCGGCCGTCGGCCGAGAGGAGGCCGTTTTCGCGGCTCGGGACCTTCTCGGAGACGACGGGTTCGAGTTCGTTGACGCTCGCGCCCTTGTAGGAGACGAGCGGCTCGTAGAGGTTCGCGATGATGGAGTGGCTGGCGGTGTCGTAGGCCCAGGCCGGGTCCATCGAGTCGATGTCCTGGATGGTGACGTGGACGTAGGTCTCTTTGTCGTGGCCGACGGTCTGTTGGGGCTGGGCCGCGGCGGGCTTCTCCTCGGGCTTCTTCCCGCAGGCGACGAACACTCCGGCCAAAACCAGCCCTAGAATCGCAGCTCGGCGCATCATCCTCTCCTTAATAGCCCCGTTTGCGTCTCTCGGATGATAGCAAACGCGGCTTGTCGGTTAGGGCGACAGGTTCACACCTTTCCGGGGCAAAATCTTGGCCGCCAACCCCGGCCAAAGCCCGCCCTTGGCCCGTCCCAGACGGGACCGTGAGACCGCCGCCCCTAGGGCGGCAGCGTCTCTCAGATGAAGGCCTCTTTTCCTGGCAACTATCCCCAGGGATAGTTGCAGAGGCTTCTCCGCTCCGGACCCGTCCCCTCATGTGACCGTAGGCCTAAGGACCCAGTTTCCGAGGGGTCCTTGTCCCCTGTCGGGGCCGGGCTTGGGCGGGTACAGTGATAGGGATGAAGGCCGGAACCCTCTGGACGCTCCTCGCCGCGGCGATTCCTCTCGCCGGGGCGCAGGAGTCTAGGCCCTCGCTCGCCGCCACAGCGGGCGACCGGGCCGAGCTCCTGAGGCTCTACGACAAGCCGGGCCAGCTGGGGGTCATCCAGGTCGCTCCCGCGCCCTCCGCCGCCGCGAAGACCTCCCCCCTCTACCCGCGTTATGCGGGCTTCGAGGCCGAGTTCGCGCTGACGGCGCCGGAGGCGTTCTCCCGCATCGAGAAGGTCTCGGCGGCGGCCCCGGCCCCGACCGACATCGAGGCGCCCACCGATTTGCGCGACGCTTTGGCCGGGGTCCCTACGATGCCGCCCGGCATGTCCCAGCTTCCGCCCTCGACCATTTTGAAGACCGGCGTTCCGACGGCGGCGATGCCGCCCCTGGAGCGCACGGCCCCCCCCATCGGCCCCGCCGGCTGGCTCGTCATCTCGCGCAAGAACGGCCGGGAAGTCCGTCCGCTTAAGACCTCTGAAGACGTTGCGCGCTGGACCGCCGCCGCGGAACTCCAGCACCGCGTCTACGAGGCGCTCCTGATGGAGCGCTTCTCCTCCAACCTCAACAAGCTCGGGAAGTAAGCCTAACCCGTTCCTGGAGCGGGACCCCTAGGGAACTTTTTTGGGGGGTCCTGCGTATACGTTAGTGGGGAGCTCCATGGAATCCAACGCAAGACAAATCGCCTGGGCCAGGCAACTATCCCTGGGGATAGTCTCGATCCCAAAACTTCTCGCAAGCTGCGCCGCGGCCAGTGACACCGAACTCGCTGTCCGGCTCGAGCGCATCCATTCGCTCGAACGGCGGGCCTCCGCGATGCTGGTCGCCCATCTTGCCGAATTCGATAAACGAAACCTCTGGTGTGAGGCGGGCTATCCCAGTCTGTTTTCGTACTGCACGGCCAAACTTGGGATGTCCGAGCAGGCGGCCTACAAGAGAATCGCGGCGGCCCGTGCGGTGAAACGCCTTCCGCAGGTGTTAGAGCGCCTCACCGATGGGCGCCTCCACCTAAGCGCCGTGGCGGTGCTGGCCCCTCACCTGACGGATCAAAACGTGGATGAGGTCCTTGACCGGGCGAAAGGCAGGACGAAGTACGAGCTCGAAAAGATGGTCGCGGCTCTCCACCCAAGGCCGGAAATCCGAGATTGCGTGATGTCTCTCCCCGCGGCCGCGCCGCCGACGGAGCGCCTCGAGGAGCCGGGGCGTCAGGATACGGAAGCGCCCTCTCCTCCCCCCGAT
>SCTT01000393.1 GCA_004322435.1 bacterium | reverse complement strand
CCAGGCTGAAGCGGTGAGGGCCATCGGCACGCCGGGCAAGGCGGGCTCCGCGGCCATCGCGACGGAGGCCGCCCAGAGGCGTTCGGGCCCCGCCCCGTCTTCCAGCACGGCCCAGCAGTGATAGGGCGCGTCGAGCACGACGCCGCGCGCCCTCAGGTTCCGACACAGCGCCTCGGCCGCGCCCGCGGCGCCGGCGGGGCTGGGCCAGGGTTCAAAGGAGCGTTCCGTCTCGGCGCCCTCGACGGCCAGGACGGCGGAGGCCTCGGCGAGGGCCCGAGCGGAGTCCAGCCAGAGCTCGCGCGGGCCGCGGCCGTCGGGACGCGCCCGCGCCGTCGGACCGGAGCCCGCCGCGAGGACGAAGTCCGAGAGGCGCCGGCAGTCGGCGTGCATCTTGCGCAGGTCGGCGTCGCGCTTGGCGGGGATGTCGGGGGCGGGGCGCAGGAGGCGGCGGGTCAGCTCCATGTGGGCGATGAAGGCCCAGGTCCAGGCGTCGAGGCGGCGCTTGAGGGGGTCTCCCGCGTAAGGCGGCGCGGGCGGCAGGGCGCCGCGGAGGACGCGCCAGCCGGGCCTGTCCTCCCAGGCGCGCAGGCCGCCCCGCCGCAGGTAGCGCTCGAGCTCTCCGGGCTCGGCGACCCAGAGGTCGCCCAGCATCGGGAAGGCCCGCTTGAGGCGGCCCTTCGTCGCGGCGAGGCGGGCCAGCCAGGCGGGCTCGGAGGCCGCGGACCCGCGCACGAGGAGGACGTCGAGGTCGCTGACGCCGGGGTCGGGGGCGCCGGCGGCGCCGCGGTGGAGGACGACGGCCTCGACGTGGGGCAGCGACGCGAGTCCGGCGGCGCAGGAGGCGGCCGCGCCCCGGTAGGCCGCCCGCCAGAGCCGGCCGACGACGGGGGTCGAGCGCGTCGCGAGCACGGCGCGGTGGAGGAGGCCGCTCACCGCCGGCCCGCCGCCGGCAGGAGGGGATGCCCGGCCCACTTCTCGAAGAGGATGCGATGGTCGGCCGACGCCCCCGCGGCTCCCGGCGCGGCCGCGCGGCGCAGGGCCGCTCCGGCGACGGGCACGATGTGGAAGCCGCGCTGGAGGGCGCGGAGGCGGAAGTCCGCGTCCCAGCAGGCGCCGCGGAAACGCTCGTCGAACTCCCCGATGCGGAGGAACGCCTCGCGGGGGACGAGGAGGCAGGCGTCGTGCCCGCGCGGCGTCACCGCGCCGGCGTCGGGGCGCGAGCGGGCGGCGCCGAGGAGCGCCTCGAGGCAGCCTGGGCCGACCCGGACGTCGTCTGTGAGGACGAGGAGGTGGGCGCCGCGCGCCGCGCGCAGGATCCGGTTGAGCGTGTGCGGGTACGAGACCCCGCGGGGGACGCTCGGGAGGCGCAGCTGGGGCCAGCGGTCGGCCAGCGTCCGAAGCCCCTCCTCGGCGGGGCGGCCCGCGCCGGCCGCCGCGGCCAGGACCTCGTAGGAGAGCGTCCCGGCGTGGCGGCG
>SCTT01000392.1 GCA_004322435.1 bacterium | reverse complement strand
CCAGCTCGAGCTGCGCCGCTATCCGGCGGGCGAGGTCATCATCAAGGAGAACGAGCCGGGCCGCGGCCTCTACGTCCTGCGCTCGGGCGTCGTGGGCGTGCTGCGCGAGGGCAAGCAGCTCGCCGAGCTCCAGCCGGGCTCCATCCTCGGCGAGATCGGCTTCGTGACGGGGGCCCCCCGCACCGCCACCGTCGAGACTTTGCGCGACAGCGAGGTCTTCTCCATCCCGAACATCACGGAGTTCCTGGCCCGCTATCCCGGCCTGCGCTCGTTTTTGATGGAGACCGCCCAGCACCGCATGCTCGAGCTCAGCCGGCTCTCGAACTTCCAGAAGGGCGCGACCATGCCGGCGATGGGCGGCGCGCAGTCCCCGATGCGCTCGCTCTTGGCGGGGCGCTACGAGGTCTCGAGCCAGCTCGGCGAAGGCGGGATGGGCACCGTGCACCTGGGCTTCGACCGCAGCCTCGAGCGCAAGGTCGCCATCAAGCGCGTGCGCTCGGAGTACGCCGCGGAGCCCACGGTCCGCGCCCGCTTCATGTCGGAGGCCCGCCTGGCCGCGCGCCTGTCGCATCCCTACATCGTCGCGGTCCACGACATCATCGAGGAGGGCGGCGAGCTCTTCCTCGTGATGGAATACGTCGACGGGCGCCCGCTCGACACCCTCATCGCCGAGGGCCGGCGCTTCACGCTGGCCGACTGCGAGACCCTGTTCTCCTTCGTCTGCCAGGCCGTGGCCTGCGCGCACTGGAACCACGTGCTGCACTTGGACCTCAAGCCCGGCAACATCATGCTCGACCGGATGGGGTTCGCGAAGGTGATGGACTTCGGCCTCGCCAAGCGCGGCGGGGCCGGCCCCCGCGAGATCTCCGGCACGCCGACCCACATGGCGCCCGAGCAGCACCGCGCGGAGTACGGCCCGGGCTCCGACGTGTACGCGCTGGGCGTGTGCCTCTACGAGATGCTGACCGGCTTCTTGCCCTACGCCGGCCCCGACTTCGTCGGGCAGAAGAAGCGGCCGCCGGCGCCGGCCAGCACGTTCGTCCCCGCGCTGGCGGACACGGGCGTCGACGAGCTCCTCGCCTCGGCGCTCTCGCCGGACATGGCCAAGCGCCCGGCCGGCGCGCTGCCGTTCCTGGAAGCGCTCAAAGCGGTCCGGAAGGCCTGATGCCCGGCAGCGTCCGCCTCGCGGTCCTGGGCGCGCCGGGGGGCCCCAAGGAGATCGTCTTCGAGAAGCACGACATCGTCGTCTTCGGCCGCGCGCTCCACTGCCACGTCAGCATCCCGCACGACCCGTTCTTGTCGAAGAACCACTTCCTCATCGAGGCCAACCCCCCGTCGTGCGTGGTGTTGGACTTGGGCAGCACCAACGGGACGTTGGTGAACGGGGCCCCCGCCGTGGGCCGCGTCGCGCTCAAGGACGGGGACGTCGTGAAGGCCGGAGCCCTCGAGGCCAAGGTGAGCGTCCGGCAGGACGACGCCGGCCCCGGGGACCCCGGCGAGCTGCAGACCTGGCGGAAGTTCCCCGGCCTCGAGGTCCTGCGCGAACTCGGCTCGGGCGCGATGGGGAAGGTCTTCCTCGTCAAGATGGCCCCGAGCGGGACCGAGGCGGTCCTTAAGACCGCCACGCTCAAGTCGGGCTTGGACGACGACAAGCGGGGCGCTTATTTCCAGCGGGAGATGTCCGCGACGAAGGAGCTCCGCCATCCCAACATCGTCGCCTTCCTCGATGGGGGCCGCTTCGAGGGGAACTACTACTTCCTGCTCGAGTACTGCGCCGGCGGCAGCGTGTCGGCCCTGCTCGAGCGCCGCGGGGGGCGCTTAGGGTTGGCCGAGGCCGGCCCGCTGATGCTCCAAGCCCTCGACGCCCTGCAGTTCGCGCACGCGCGGGGCATCGTCCATCGAGACCTTAAGCCCCCGAACCTGCTTCTGACCGGCCCCGAGGACAAGCCCGTGCTCAAGGTCGCCGACTTCGGGCTGGCCAAGAACTTCAAGCTGGCCGGGATGAGCGGTGTCACCGAGGTGGGGATGGCGGCGGGGAGCCTGTCCTACGCGCCTCGCGAGCAGCTCACCAACTTCCGCTTCACCCAGCCGACCTCCGACATCTTCTCGCTGGGGGCGACGTTCTACACGATGCTCTCGGGCAAGGGCGTCTACGACTTCGAAGGCCGGGAGCCGCTCGAGGCCGTCCTCGACGGGCGGACCGTCCCGCTGGCCAAGCGCGCGGCGGACCTTCCGGCGGCCCTGTGCGCCGTCATCGACCGCGCGGTCGCGGTGGACCCGGAGGGCCGCTGGCCGGACGCGGGAGCTTTCCGTGGGGCGCTAATAGAAACACTCAAATAGCACTGAACACAACTATTCAGCGTCTTGTGGACTGAAACAGCGATTTCGCACCCTGTTAATATAAACTTCGCGCGCGCGCGTTACCCTAATAGTGCGTGCGCGGCTCCCTCCTAATAGCGGCTCTTTTTTTTGGCCTAAGCACCCCCTCTTTCGCCGCCGGCCCCGGAACCTCCGCCGCGACTTTCCTCAACCTGGGCTTCGGCGCGCGCCCCTTGGCCTTGGGCGAGTCCTTCGTCGCCATAGCCGACGACGTCTCGGCGGTGCACTACAACCCCGCCGGCCTGGCCTTCGGCCCCAGCCTCTCCTCGCGCCAGGACCCGCGCCGCTACGAGATGCTGGCCTCCCACGCAATGCACATCCAGGACATCCGGCTGTCGCAGTTCGGCTTCCTGTCCCGGCCCTGGGGCTTCAACGTCACGCACCTTTCCTTGGACGGCATCGAGCGGCGCACCTCGGAGACCGCCGAGCCCGAAGGGCATTTCGGAGCTTCCGATCTGCTGGTCGGCGTCAGCTACGGGCGCCGCCTGGTGGATTACGGCGTGGGCTTGGGCGCCTCGGGCAAGTACATCAAGCAGAGCATCGGGGAGTACTCGGCCTCGGCCTACGCGCTGGACCTCGGGGCCCTCTACCGGTTCCAGACGGCGCCGGTCTCGGTGGGGGCCTCGCTCGTCAACCTCGGCACCAAGGTCCGCTTCGTGGAGCAGGGCTATCCGCTGCCGCTCACCTTCCGCCTGGGGGCGGCGTACGGGATGACGGCCGCCTTCCCGCACGCGCTGACCTTGCAGCTCGACCTCCCGCGCGACAACGCGCCGAGCGTGCGCCTGGGGATGGAATACCTGGGCTTCGGGCCCTTCGCCCTGCGCGCGGGCTATAAGACCACGACGGCGGCCCAGCGCTCCGCGGCGCTCGGCAAGGCGCTGGGCTCCTCGGCCCCGGGCCTGGCCGAATTCTACGGGATGTTCATGGGGGCGGGCTTCCGCTCGAAGTTCGGCAGCATGGACTACACCCTGCTGCCCTACGGAGAGCTGGGCAACGCGCACCGCTTCTCGTTTACCGTGCGGTTCGGCGGGGCCGGGCCCTCGCAGAACAAGCTGGTGGGGGTGATGCCTTGAAGGCGGCGCTGCTCGCTCTCCTTCTGGCCGCGCCGGCCTCCGCTCAGGAGGTCGTGCTGCTCGACGGCAAAGCCATCGTCACCGAGGTGGACCTTTCCGGCTGGAGCGCGGCGCAGGGCTGCTACGGCGAAGGAGCGCTCACCTCGCGCCGCGCGGCCTTCATGCGCCTGACCGAGGCCGCTTTGGCGGACTCGGCGATGCGCCGCTACGGCGGGCCGGACATCACCGACGCCGACGTCGCCAAGGACGCCGAGCGCATCGACAAAGAGACCCAGGCGCCGGACATCCTCGCCTGCATCAAGAACACCCTCAAAGACGACTACCGCCGCGTGTTCGTGCGGCCGTCCTACACCGAGTCGCGCCTGCGCCTGTTCTTGATGCGCGACGCCAAGGTGCAGGCGGGGGAGCGCAAGAAGGTCGTGGAGGCGGCGGGGCGCAAGGGCGGGCTCGAGGCCGCCGCCAAGGCCCTGGGGCTCCACTACTCGAGCGCGACCTTCTCCGAGGCGCCCTCCACGGGCGCGTACCGCCCGGACCTGCCGCCGGCCGAGTACCAGAAGGACTTCATCGAGAAGAACTTGAAGGGGCTCACGCCCGGTCAGTCTTCGCCGGAGCCCATCGAGACGGATTACACGTTCCAGACCGTGCGGCTCTTGAAGCACGACGAGACGGGCTGGCTCTTCGAGACGGCGGTCGCGCGCAAGCTGGGTCAGGAGGAGTGGTTCAAGGCGCTGCCTAAGTTCAAGCTCGAGGTGCGGGACGCGGAGCTGCGGGAGTGGGTCAAAGGCATCAAGGGGAACCCGCGGCTCTCGGCGGTCGAGGTGGGGCCGTGAGGAGGGTTCTCCTCTTGGCAGATCGGAAGAGC
>SCTT01000391.1 GCA_004322435.1 bacterium | reverse complement strand
CGACTACAACACCACCGACATCTCGGACCATACGCTGCGCAGCGTCTACCTGCCGCCCTTCAAGGCCGCCCTCGATGCGGGCGCGGCGACCGTGATGAGCGCCTTCAACGACTTAAACGGCGTGCCCGCCTCGGGCAACCGCTCCACGCTCACCGGCATCCTGCGCCAGGAGTGGGGCTGGGACGGCCTGGTGGTCAGCGACTACACCTCGGTCGCCGAGCTCGTCAACCACGGCGTCGCGGCGGACGGGAAGGACGCCGCCCGCATCGCGCTCTCCGCGGGCGTGGACATGGAGATGGTGAGCCGCCTTTACAACAAGCACGGGGCGGAGCTCGTGAAGGAGGGGAAGCTCTCTCTCGCCTCCGTCGACGAGGCGGTCAAGCGCGTCCTGCGCGCCAAGTTCCGGGCCGGCGCGTTCGAGCGGCCCTACGCCGTCGAGGGCGCCGAGGACGGCGTCCTCCTCGCGCCCGCCCACCGCGCCCTGGCGCGGACGTCCGCGGCGAAGTCCATGGTCCTCCTCAAAAACGAGGGCGTGCTGCCGCTTTCAAAGGACCTCGGCACGCTGGCCGTCGTCGGCCCCTGGGCGGATTCGAAGGCCGAGCTCCTGGGCTCTTGGACCGGGGACGGCCGCGCGGACGACGCGACGACCATCCTGGCCGGCGTCCGCGCCGCGGTCGGCCCGAAGACGCTCGTCTCCACCTCGACCGCCGGCGCCGACGCCGTCGTCGTCGTCGTCGGAGAGTCCGCGACGATGAGCGGCGAAGCTTCCTCGCGCAGCTCGCTGGACCTTCCGGAAGGCCAGCTCGAGCTGCTCCAAGCGGTCAAAGCGACGGGCAAGCCCTTCGTCGTCGTCCTCCTGACGGGCCGCCCGCTCGCCCTGCCCTGGCTGGCGGAGAACGTTCCCGCCCTGCTCCTGGCCTGGCAGCCCGGCACCGAGGGCGGGCGCGCCGTCGCCGACGTGCTCTTCGGGGCGGAGAACCCGGGCGGCAAGCTCCCGGCCTCGTTCCCGCGCTCGGTGGGCCAGGTGCCGGTCTACTACAACCACAAGAACGGCGGCCGCCCCTACGACCCCAATAACAAGTACACGTCGCGCTACCTGGACCTCCCGAACACCCCGCTCTATCCGTTCGGCTTCGGCCTGAGCTACACGACCTTCGCCCTCTCGGAGCTTTCGGTGAGGCCCGCCGAGCTGGCTCCGGGGGGGAAGGCCGAGGTGACGGTCTCGGTGAAGAACACCGGCGCCCGGGCCGGCGACGAGGTGGTCCAGCTCTACATCCGCGCCCCCGCCGGCCCGACCACGCGCCCGGTGCGGGAGCTCAAGGGCTTTCGGCGGGTGACCCTCGCTCCTGGAGAGGTCCGGAGGCTCGAGTTCGTCCTAGGCCCGGAGGAGTTGGGCGGGCCGACGGGGACTTACCAGGTCTTCGCCGGGACCAGCTCGGTGGGCGGACTCACCGCGGAGCTGCGCCAGAAGTGAGGGGGGTACTGCTCGCGCTGCTCGTCTCGGCGCGGCCCGCGGCCGCGCTTCCCAAGGCCGACGACGCCTTCCTCGAGGACCTGTCGCGGCGTTCGTTCCAGTTCTTCTGGGATTACGCGGACCCGGCGACGGGGCTCGTGCTCGACCGGGCGCGCGCCGACGGGTCCGGGCCCGACAAGGACCACTCGCAGGTCGCCAGCGCCGCGACGACCGGGTTCGGCCTGAGCGCGCTCTGCATCGCCGCGGAGCGGGACTGGGTGCCGCGCCGCGCCGCGCGGGCGCGCGCGGTGACGACGCTGCGCTTTCTGGCCGAGAAGGCCCCGCGCGAGCATGGCTGGTACTACCATTGGATGGATTCCCGGACCGGAGTCCGGGTGTGGAACAGCGAGCTCTCCTCCATCGATACCGCCCTGCTCCTTGCGGGCGTGCTGACGGCGAAGGGCTGCTTCGGCGACGCGGAGGTCGCCGGCTTGGCCGACGTCGTCTTGGACGGGGTGGACTACCCGTGGATGCTCGCGGGCGACCCGGGCCTGTTGTCGATGGGCTGGTACCCGGACCGGGGCTTCATCCCGAGCCGGTGGGACACCTATAGCGAGGGCCCGCTCGTCTACATCCTCGGGGCGGCGTCCCGGACGCATGGGCTCTCCTCGGGGACGTGGCGTGCCTGGCGGCGGGACTGGACGGAGTACGGCGGCGTCCGCTATTTGCATGCGGGGACCCCGCTCTTCACGCACCAATACCCGCAAGCCTGGGTGGACCTCCGCGGCCGCCGGGACAGCGACGGGACGGATTACTTCGCCAATTCGGCCGCGGCGACGCGCGTCCATCGCCGCTTCTGCCTGGACCTAGCCAAGGAGTTCCCGGGCTATAGCGCCGACGTGTGGGGCGTCACCGCCTCCGACGGCCCCAAGGGCTACGTCGCCTGGGGCGGCCCGCCGCGGCATCCCGATATAGACGGGACGGTGGTGCCGGCGGCGGCGGGCGGCTCGCTCATGTTCTCCCCGAAGGAGACGCTCCGCGCCCTGCGGGCGATGAAGGAGCGCTACGGCGCCCGCATCTGGGGGCCCTACGGCTTCGCGGACGCGTTCCACCCGACGACGGGCTGGACGGGGCCGGACGTCCTGGGCATCGACGTCGGCATCACCCTGCTGAGCGCCGAGAACCTTCGCACCGGGGACGTCTGGCGCTGGTTCATGGCCAATCCCGAGGTCCCGGCGGCGCTCGACCGCATCGGGGTCCGAAAGCATTAGCGGCCGCGTTTCGATATAATCCCCGCGATGGCCGCGGCCCAGACCGTCCGCCCTGAGAATTGGCAAGCCGTCGTCGCCCGCTATCGGGAGGGCAGCGCCGTCAAGGCGCTGCTCCACACCGCGGCGGGCGTCGCCATCCTGGCCGCCTCCTGGACCGCGATGGCCTGGGCCTACGAGATGCCCTGGGGACCCCTCTGGGGCCTGACGCTTGCGGTGCCGGCGGGGGCGATGCTCGTGCGCCTCTTCGCCATCCAGCACGACTGCGGCCACGGGGCCCTGTTCAATCAGTCCTGGGCCAACGACCTGGTGGGCCGCCTGCTGGCTCCCTTCGTGATGACCCCCTACACGCAGTGGGCGCGCGAGCACGCCAAGCACCACGCGACCTCGGGCCATCTCGAGTTCCGCGGCATCGGCGACGTGGACACCTGGACGGTGCGCGAGTACCGCGAGGCTTCGCGCGGGCGCCGCCTCTGGTACCGCGTGCTCCGGCACCCGGTCTTCCTGTTCGGCCCGGGCGCGCTCGGCTACTTCCTGTTCGTCCAGCGCCTCGTGCGCTTCCAGCGCGAGCGCCGCGACGCCTGGGTCAGCGTGTGGTCCACGAACGCGGTGATGGCGGCCTACATCCTGGGCGGCTGCTGGTGGCTGGGCGCCGCGCGCTTTTTCTGGCTGTGGCTGCCGTCGGTGGCTTTCGCCTCGACCTTGGGCACCTGGATCTTCTACATCGGCCACCAGTTCCCCGAGACGTACTGGGCCACGGAAGCCGAGTGGGACGTGTTCGCGGCGTCGATGCGCGGGGCCTCGTTCTACCGCCCCGGCGCCCTCATCGACTTCGCGACCTGCGACATCGGCTACCACCACATCCACCACCTCGCCAGCCGCATCCCCTTCTACAACCTCGCCCGCTGCCACCGCGAGAACCCGATGTTCCACGTGAAGCCCCTGTGGTTCGTCGAAAGCCTGCGCTGCGCCACCCTGGCGCTGTGGGACGAGGACAAGAAGCGCCTCGTCCCGTTCTCCGAAGTTGTTTGAATCCGGGGTCAGACACCTTGTTTGAATTCGGCGTAGGTCCTAGGGCCTAGGCGGGCCTGGGCCTTCCCTCAGTAGCGCTCCTGGGTCCTCCGGGATATCGTGGAGCCATGAACCTGCTCCCGCTCCTCCTCGCCGCCGCCGGCCTGGCCAACGCCACCTCCGTCGACGGTCTGCGCCTCCACCTGGGCGAGAACCGGGACCGGTACAAGGAGGCCGAGGGTAGGATGCGCTCCATGGGCCTCATCCCCCGCGAGGACAAGCGGGACGCGGCCTCCGACGTCCTTTTCTTGGGGTCGGTCAAGGACCCGACCGTCGCGCCCCCGGCCCCCGCCGGAGCTCCCGCCTCCGGCACGAAGAGCGCCCTCCAGCGCGCTCAGGCCCTGGCCGGCCGCAAAGCCGAGGCCGTGGCGGACATCCCGGAAGACTCTTTGGCGGAGTTCGACCCCAAGACGGGCGAGAAGCTGGTCAAGTCCGAGGGGGAGGTCCTCAAGGCCGTGGTCGAGGACATCGCCGCGCGCCGCTGCAAGGCGCCTTCGGCCGCTTCCTCCTTTAAGTCCCTCCTGTGGGGCGCGGCGGTGCTCGACGCGCGCAGCCGCGAGGGCCAGCCCTGGCCGCAGATGAAGCCCGAGAGCAAGCGGCTCTGGGCGCAGCTCGTGGAGGCGGTCTCCGAGGGACGCGCCGACGTCATAAAGAACGGCCGGCCCTCCGGCCGGGCCGGCGAGAAGCTCCCGACCATCAATTACAAGGAGCAGAAGGAGCTGGGCGCGACCGCCACCTGGGACGGCAACATCAACGTCGGGGACATCTTCGGGGGCTTAAGCGGCGCGGGCAAGAACGCGGTGCTCTTCCACGAGTACCTGCACGACTCCGACGACCTCACCAACGGCGGCGTCAACGACAACTACTGGACGAAGAACCTGCCGGAGCCCGACGAGACGCCCTCCGGGAAGAACTGGACCGAGACCTTGGCCTACCGCCAGATGGGCGACTGGGCCGACGTCTTGAACCTGCCCTGGCCTAAATCGCTCAATAACTGAGCGAATGCCCTTAAAGCCCCGCTGCCCCTGGCCCGTCGGAGACGACGCGCTCTACATCGCCTACCACGACTCGGAGTGGGGGAAGCCCGTCCGCGACGACCGGACGCTCTTCGAGTTCTTGGTGCTCGAGTCCTTCCAGGCCGGGCTGTCCTGGCGCACCATCCTCCACAAGCGCGAGAACTTCCGGAAGGCCTTCGCGGGGTTCGACTACGCCAAGGTCGCGCGGTACGGCAAGCGGGATTTCGACCGCCTGATGGGCGACGCAGGCATCGTGCGCAACCGTGCGAAGATCCTCGCCGCCATCGGCAACGCGAACCGCTTCCTCGAGGTGCGCCGCGAGTTCGGCACCTTCTCGCGCTACATGTGGGGCTGGGTGAAGGGCAAGCCGCTCGTGAACCGCTTCAAGACCCTGAAGGACTATCCGGCGAAGACGCCGCTCGCCGAGGCGCTGGCCAAGGACCTCAAGGAGAGGGGTTTCAAGTTCCTCGGCCCCACCGTCGTCTACGCCCACATGCAGGCGGTGGGCATGGTCAACGACCACGTCGTGACCTGCTTCCGGCACCGGGAATGCTCGCGGTAGCCCTGGCGCTCTTTTTCGCGGGCCCCGCTTCGGCGGAGCCGTCCAAGGTCCAGGTGGGCGTCCACATCAACGACGTCCACGACTTGGACTTGAAGACCCACAGCTACGGCGTGGACCTCTACGTCTGGTTCCGCTGGACGGACCCGAAGCTCGACCCCGCGGCCACCTTGGAGTTCGCCAACCCCTTCGAGACCTGGAGCCAGACGCGCCAGCTCGACTACGAGAAGCCGGTGAAGGACGGGGCCGTCTACCGCCAGGTCGTGCGCGTCAACGGCCGCTTTACGCGCAAGCTGCGCCTCGACGACTATCCCTTCGACCGCCAGACTTTGGCCGTCGAGTTCGAGGACCATCGCTCCGGCTCGAGCGCTCTCGTCTACGAGGCCTCCCCCGACGCGGCGACCGTCGCTCCGACTTTGGAGCTTCCCGGCTTCGTCCTGGGGACCCCGCGCATCTCGGTGGCCGAGGGGGGCTATCCGACCGACTTCGGCGAGGGCAAGCGCCACGGCTATTCGCGGGTCCGTTTCGAGCTTCCCATCCGACGGCCGCTCTTGCCCTACGGGGCGAAGCTGCTCGTGCCCATCCTCTGCGTCGTGCTCTGCGCGGGCCTGATGTTCCTGTTCCACCCCAAGCACGTGGACTCCCGGGTGGGCATCGGCATCACGGCCCTGCTGACCGTCGTCGCGCTGCAGATCACGCTCAACGACGAGCTGCCCGAGATCTCCTACTTGGTCCTGATGGACAAGGTCTATCTGGGAGCCTATCTGTTCATGCTCTCGGGCCTCGGCGTGGTCGTGCGCACCACGTGGCTCCTCGAGCGCGGCCTCGTCGGGCGGGCCATCCGGATGGACCGCTGGGCGCTCGCCGTCCTGCTGACGCTCTACCTGGGCGGGACGGGGCTGATGATCTGGGCGAGCCTGTAAGGCGGGCGGGGGCTGAAGGCGCCCTGCGGCACGATTTACGCGCTTCGGGCGCGTGGGTTCGAGAATCGCAGACGACCGCGATTCTCGAACCTCCTCCGCATCAACGGAGAATTTTTTCAGTTCTGTTTTTTCCCATCCACTTCAATAAGATTGCAGTCGAACTATCCCCGGGGATAGTTGTGGATAACTCGAAATGAAGTTGACCCGGCGCGGCGTGGGAAGGGTTCTTAAATTCCCGGTCCGCCGTTCATTGAGTGGAGGTTCGAGGATTCCCGCCGTTGGGAATCTTCGAACCCACGCGCCCGAGGCGCGTAAACTCCGCCGTGCGGCTTCATGATAGCCTCCGTCAGAGCAGCGGAGTCAGGGGCAAAAGCCCCCAGAAGAACGCGCGCGCGCGGTTCTTCCAGGGCGCCAGGGCGTCGGCGGTGCCGGCCTTCCAGGCGTTGCCCGGGGCCATGTCCGTCTCGATGGCGGCCTGCACCGAGGCGGCCAGGGCCCGGTTCTTCACCAAAATGCCCGTCTCCGTGTTGAGGTGGGCCGAGCGCGGGTCCAGGTTGAAGGTCCCGATGAAGACCGTCTCCGTGTCCACCACCAAGGTCTTCGCGTGCACCGCGA
>SCTT01000390.1 GCA_004322435.1 bacterium | reverse complement strand
GCTCTTCCGATCTGGCGAGCAGGGGTCCGGGAAGGGGCCGCCCCCCGAAGGGGACGGCCCCTTCCTCTCTTTGCAGCTTAGCAGCCGCAGGGCGTCTTGGGACCCATGGTGACCTCCGTGGACAGCTTCGCGTAAAGCGTCATGACGGCCTCGGCTCCGTGCGATGGGCGGCCAGCATCGCGGCGGCCTCGCGGCCGGCGCGGCGGAGGACGTCCGGGTCGCGGTGCGCCCGGGCCAGGATCATGGCCCCCTCGTAGAGGGCGAGCACGGCCTCGGCCGAGGCGCGGGGGCGCAGGCTTCCTTTATAGATGCCCGCCTCGCGGGCGCGGCGCAGGGCGGCTTCGATGCGCGAGGTCCACTCCTCGAAGAAGGCCGAGACCTTGGCCCGGAAGAGCTCGCTGACGTCGCTCATCTCGCTGGCGACGTTGCCGACGAAGCAGCCGGCCCGGCAGCCGTTGCCCTTGTGGACCTTCGCGGCCGAGATGAAGAGGGCTTCGACCGCCTCGGCGGGGTCCGAGCAGCGCCCCAGGGGGTCCAGGCAGCCGCAGCGGGTGGCCGAGATCTTATAGTCGAGGACGGCCAGGCCCAAGGCCTCCTTGGACTGGAAATGGTGCAGGAGGTTGGCCTTGGTCATCTTGCAGGCCGCGGCGATGTCCTCGAGGCTGGTGGCGCGGTAGCCCTTTAAGTGCATCAGGTGCTCGGCCTCGCAGAGGATGCGGGGGCGGATGGCGGGGTCGGTTTTGCGGGCCATGGGGGCGGGTAATTAACTGACCGTTAGGTTAATTATAGTAGGAGTCCTAAATGATGTCAAGCGCGTGAAGAGGGAAATTTACGCGCTTCGGGCGCGTGGGTTCGAGAATCGCGAACGACCGCGATTCTCGAACCTCCCTTCCTTGAACGTCGACAATGATGATCTATTTGTCCGGCTAAAATTTGCAGCTATCCCCAGGGATAGATCGGAAATTATTTCCGCAGGCGTTCGCCGTTCACGGCGGAGCGATAGTCCTCCATTGCCTCGCAGAGGGTTCCCGCTTCGAGGATTCCCGTATGTGGAATCCTCGAAGCCACGCGCCCGAGGCGCGTAAATTGCTCCGTGATACTATTCGAGCCTGAACACCCACGCCTTCCCGTCGTCGTACACGACCTTCATCCTCTTGTCCGCCTCCACGACGCCGCGCAGCGGCAGCTGCCCCGCCTCGCACACCCCGGTCTTCGCTCCGAGCACGTCCCTGACGACCCCGTAGGTCGCCGGTCCGAGCCGTCCGCGCGCGGCGTCGTCCCAGCTCCGCCAGAGCTCCGGGCTCCGGTAGTGCATGAAGGCCGGGTCGAGGAACAGGAGGTAGCGGTGGGAGTCGTCGTGGTAGAGCAGGACGGGGGGGTCGCTCCAGGTGCAGGTGAAGACCGTCTCGCCGGCCGGGACGTTCTCCCTGATGTAGCCGGCGGCCCCGGCCAGCGGCGAGGGGCGCGTGTCCCGGTAGCGCTGCAGCGCCCCCCACGTCGAGGCCGCCCCGCCGACGAGGAAGAAGGCCGCCAAAGCGGCCGGCCCCGCGGCGCGGCGGGTCGGAAAGCGCCGCCAGTAAGCCTCGAGGGCTCCGGCGGCCAGCAGCTCGTCGGCTCGGAAGGCCATCGCGAGGACGGCCAAGGGGACCGAGTATTCGACGAAGCGCTGCGAGACGGCGGTCATCGCCCCGGTGGTCAGCGCGAAGGCCAGCATCAGGCGGGCGCGCGGCCCCGAGCGCGTCCCGGCGTCGAGCCCCAGCTGGGAGAGCGCCAGGCCCGCGGCGAACAGGGGGACATGGGAGGCGACCAGGTTCAGCGTGTCCATCGGCCGCAGCTCCTGACCCATGTGGAGGCGCACGTTGTCGGCCAGGCTCAGCCCCATCACGTAGAAGTTCTGCACCCACAGCATCAGCAGGTTGTCGGGGAAGCCGGGGTGGAGGACCGTCCCCAGGAGGAACCCGGCCGCGCCCGCGGCGGGGGCCTTCCAGTCGGGGCGCTCCTCCCACGCGAGCTGGTACGCGGCTCGGGCGGCGACGAAGATGAGCGGGAGAAACGACGCCGCGTACGAGAACGGGTAGAGGAAGCACAGCGCCGCCAAGAGGCGCGTGCGCCCGTTCAAGAGGGCGTGGACGGTCCAGAGCGTCAGCGTCACCGACAGGGCTTGGGGGCGCGTCACTCCGACGCGCCAAAGGAAGTAGGGGCCGGAGCACAGGAGCAGCAAGGTCCACAG
>SCTT01000389.1 GCA_004322435.1 bacterium | reverse complement strand
GTCCTTCGACGGGGGCGTGCGCTCGTAGAGGACGCCGTGGATGCGGAAGCGCAGCACGACGCGCTCGTCGTAGCGCTCGATGTGGATGTCGGAGGCCTTCTCCGAGATGGCCTGCTTGAGGATGGCGTTGACGAGGCTGACGACCTGGGCGCCCTTGGCCTCGGCGACCATCTTGTCGAGGTCGACGCGGCCCTCGCCCATGTCCACCTCGCCGGCGGACTGGTCCCCCTCCCCGTCGTCCTTGGACTCCATCACCTTGTCGATGATGGAGCCGGAGGAGCCGTAGAAGTCGTCGATCGTCTTCAAGATCTGCGCCTTCGTCGAGATGAACGGCTGGATCTCGTAGCCGGTCATCAGGCGCAGGTTGTCGAGGACCATGACGTTGTCCGGCTCGGCCATCGCGACCGCCAGCATCTGGTCCTCGAGGAAGAGGGGCAAGAGCAGGTTGTCGCGCGCGTAGCGCTCCTCGACGACCTTCTCGAGGTTCTGGCCCTTCTCGGGGCTCAGGATCTTGTTCTCGCGGGAGGCGTAGGGGACGCCCAGGAGCTTCGACACCGCGATGGCGATGGCCTCCTCGGTGGCGAAGCCCATCTTGACGACGGCCTCGCCGAGGCGGATGTTGTTCTGCGCGGCGACCTTGACGGAGGCGGCGAGCTGCTCGGCGCTGATGACGCCGGCCTGGAGCAGGATCTCGCCGAGCCGGAACTTCTTCTCGCTCATCGTTTGAAGTATGGCGGGGGCCCGGGATGTTGTCAAGGCTCGGACAAAGTCGAGCCCGTTGCGGGGTTATTTCAGTTCTTGGCGCGCCATCGCGTTGTTCGGGTCCGCGGCCAGGACCTGACGGAACAGGTCCGCGGCCTCCGCGGCGCGGCCCAGGCGCTTGAGGGACTGGCCGAGGTTGAGCTTGGCGCCGACGTTCCCGGGGTCGGCGGCGACCACCCGGGAGAGCTTCTCGGCCGCGCCGCCGGGGTCGCCGTGGATGAGCTCGAGGTTGCCGAGGTAGAAGAGCGCCACGATGGACTGGGGGAAGTCCGCGCAGCCCTTCCGGGCCAGGGCCAGCGTCTCGGGGCCGTAGTCGCGCCGCGCGATGCGCTCTTCGAGGCCCTTGAAGGAGTCGAGCTGGGACAAGAGCGGCGGGGCCGGGCGCTTGCCGGCGGCCAACGCCTGCCGCAGGCCCTGCTCGGCCGCGGCGAAGTTGGGTTGGCGGCGCAGCAGGCCCGTGTAGACCGCCTCCGCCTCCTCCCAGCGGCCGTTCGACGCGCGCACGCCCGCCAAGGTCATCGCGAAGTTGACGTTCGCCGGCTCGAGCCCGACCCCCCAGGCGAGGACCCGCTCGGCCTCCGCGCGGTCTTCGGGCGTCCCGCGCTGCATCAGCAGCGCCGCGTAGTTCCCCGCGGTGCCGGCGGACATCGGGTTGATGGCCCAGGACATCGCGTAGTGCGCCAGCGCCTCGTCGCGGCGGCCGAGCTTGAGGCTTTCGAGCGTGCCGAGGTTGAAGTAGATCTCGTCGTAGCCGGCGTTGGCGGCCAACGCCTCCTTGTAGGCCCAGACCGCCTTCTCGAACAGGTTCGAGCGGGCGTACGCGTTGCCCAGCTCGTAGTTGGTGTTGACCTCGCGCGGGTGCCAGGCGTAGGCGCGCTCGAGGAGCTCGGCGGCCTTCCCCGCGTCCCCGCGGTGCATGGTCTTGAAGCCGTTGAAGTAGAGCGCCTCGCGCATCCATTGCCCGCCCCAGTGGCGCGCCGTGACGAGGAGCAGCGCCGCCGCGAGGAGGGCGGCCCCGTAACGCGCGGCCGCGGGCGGGACGAAGGAGGCGCAACGGCCCTCCCGGCGCGACAGCAGCCCCATCGCCGTGCCCGCCTGCCACCAGAAGACGAGTCCGGGGACCGCGAAGTGCACGGAGACGTTGAGCAGGTTGTCGACGAGCATGCCGGCGGCGCCGGCGGCGGCGGCCAACGCCCAGACGGGCTCGGACTCCCCCTCGGTCCCCGGCTTCGCGCGGAGCGCGTCGGCCTCGCGCGAGACGGCCAGCGCCGACCAGACCCGGCGGAAGAAGGCGGTCCACATGAGCGCCGCCGCGCCCAGGCCGACGATGCCGGTCTGCGAGAACACCTCGAGGAGCTCGTTGTGCGCGTTGTTGGCGTGGGTCCGCAGGGTGCGGAAGGCCTCGAGCGTCGCGAGGAAATGCCCTTGGTAGAACGGGTAGAAGAGCTCGATGAGCCCGAAGCCCTTCCCGGTCAACGGGTTCTCGGCGCCCATCGTCCAGGCGCACAGCCAGATCAGGTAGCGCTGGTGGAGCGGGCTGTACGTCGCGCCGGGAGCGCCCCCCCCCGCCCCGCCGAACGCCGCCTTCATCTCGTAGAGGCGCTGGAAGACCGTCGGCGCGTAGCCCTGCACCGAGCTCTGGGGCCAGAAGAGCGCCAGGGCGACCGCCGCGGCGGCGACCAGGCCGTGGAACTCGGGGTCCTCTTTGGCGAGACGGCGCAGGCGGGCGGAGAAAGCCAGCGGGACGAGCGACGCCACCGCCCCGGCCCAGGAGGAGCGGGTGAGGCTGCACAGGAGGCTCGCCTCGATGGCGAGCACGACCAGCGCGTACGCCCCCTTCTGGAGGCGGGTCCGGGCGTGGAGGTAGTAGACGACCGCCAGCGGCAGCAGGACCACCATGTAGGACGACATGAAGTTGGGGTTGCCGAAGGTCGACACCGAGCGGCCGCCGTAGGGGTTCAGGATGCGCGGCCAGAAGAACTCGACGCCGAAATATTGGAACACCCCGTAGACCGCTCCTAAGAACCCCGTGACGAGGATCAGGTGCCAGAGGTCGTGGGTCCGGCCGCGCCGCGTCAGCAGGAAGACCGCCGCCAGGCCGGCGGCCCAGACGACGGCTCCGTAGGGGTCCCAGATGTGGGGCCAGACGGCGTTCGAGGCGGACGGCATCCCGCGCAGCTGCGGGAAGAGCGCCCAAGCCGCGCCCCAGGCCAGAGCGAAGGCCGCCCAGCCGCCGATGGGTACATCCATGGGTTCCGGGTCGGAGTCCGGCCGCTGGGCGGCGAGGACGTAGACGCCCCAGGAGTTTAAAACCAAGAAAAAGGCGGCGCGCAGGCCTTCCGAGGTCATCGAGGGGCGGTAGAAGGCCGGATGAGTCCAATACGCATAGCTCCAGGAGAGGGCCGCGGCGAAGAAAGTCAGGACCCAGGGAGCGTCGAGGGGGGTGCTCACCCAGCTCCAACGCTCCGCCTTGAGCCCCCGGGCCGCGGAGAGGGCCAGCGCGCAGGCCAAGCCGATGTTGAGGACGGCGATCTGCGTGAAGTACGGGTTGCGCGTCAGGTCGGTGAAGAACAGCAGCGGCGCGACGACGTGCAGCGCGGCCAGCAGGGCCGTCATGCTACTTGAAGACGGCGCCGGGGCCGGGCGGCCGAGGGAGGCCGGGGGGCGGCGGAGGAGGGACGGCCTTGCCCGGCAGGATCTCGATGCGGGGCTGCTGTCCGGGGGCCTGGGGCGGGATGACCTTCAGGCGCCCTTCCTGCTGGGCCTTCGCGTAGACGACCTGGAGGTTCTTCTGCGCCATCTGGTTTCCGGGATCGACGGCCAGCGCGTCGCGGTACGCGCGCTCGGCCAACGGCAGCTCGCCCTTCATGAAGTAGGCGTTGCCCAGACGCGCGTAGGCCTCCGGGTCGTCGTGGCGGTGCGCCCACTTCCCGTCGACCTGGCGGTGCTTCATGTACGCGAGCACCGACCGGCGGCCGCGCTCAGACTGGGAGAGGCGGTCGTCGGCGACGCAGTACGGGGCCTCGATCAGGCCTTTATAGGCGGCGATGGCCTTGTCGATCTCGTTTCGCATCATGTGGATCTCGGCGATGCGGTGCCAGTTCGGCGGGAAGACGGGGTCGTGCATCGAGTAGAGCTCGAAGCGCTTGAGCGCGAGGTCCATGTACTTCTCGGCCTCGGCGGGGCGGCCCTGCTGGCGCTCGTACTCGGCGCGCTTCAAGTACAGCACGCCCACCTGGTGGTGCATCTGCACGTAGTTCGGGGCGTTGGCGCGCACGGCCTCGTAGGCGTCGAGCGCCCGCTCGAAGTCGTCCCGGGCGACGTTGTTCTTGTCTCCCCAGTTCTCGTTGAAGACCTTGCGCATGTCGAAGCGGTCGTTGAAGACGTTGCCCTTGAAGTAGAAGGACATCACGTAGGCGGGGTTGAGCTTGCCGACCTCGAGGTAGTTCTTGAGCGCCTGCTCCCAGTTCTTTTGCTTCGAGAAGAAGATGGCGATGTTGTGGTGCACGTCGGCCTTGAACAGCCCCCAGCTCAGGCTCAGCGGCCACATCGTCGCGGCGACGATGAGAGGGACGAGGAAGTTCCGCGAGAGGAAGGTCAGGCGCGCGAAGATGAAGGCCTGCGCGCCCACGATGAAGATGAAGCAGCCCCAGCTGATCCACCACTGCAGGACCTCGCCCGACTGCTGCATCGCGTAGAGCGGCCCCTGCAGCTTGTCGAAGTCCTTGAGGAGCGTCACCAGCAGCCAGCCGGCGCCCGCCCAGCCGACCAGGCGCGCCGGCCAGATCAAAAACGACGAGAGGGTCTCGAGCGCGGTGGGCTCGTGCGCGAGCTCCGGCTCGGCCTTGTGGAGCTCGGCCAGCGACGAGCCGCGGGCGAGGTTGACGACCATGCCCGAGAGCAGGCCCAGGAACACGCCCGAGGAGACGAAGCGCATCGAGACGTCGAAGGTGTTGTGCGCGAGCATGCCCTGGAAGGCGACCAGGTAGCCGAGGAGGTCGTAGGCCCGCGGCGGCGCGCGCTGCCCCGACTTGAGCCCCGCCGTCAGCTGGCCCAGGGCCGCGTAGCCGATGGCGCAGGCCGAGGCGATGAGCCACAGGAAGATGCCGAAGCCCAAAATGCCCTCGTCGAAGAGGACCTCGAGCCACTCGTCCTCGGAGTGGTCGGTCTCGGTGTTGTGCTTGCCCTCGATGTGGAAGATGGCCGGGTGGCGGAAGGCCGGGTAGATGGTCCAGAACGACCAGATGCCCGTGCCCATGATCGGCTGCGTGCTGATCATCTCCCAGGTCGCCTCCCAGGTATGGAGGCGGAAGTTCATCGAGGTGAGCTGGGGGTCTTGGCGCAGCTTATGGATGACGCCCCCCACCGCCGTCAGGGCCGCGAGGACGCCGGCCGCGACGAGCTTCTTGGCGTTCGCCGTCAGACGCTCGCGGTCGAAGAAGAAGAAATACGCGCCGGCCAGGAACAGACAGGCCGCGGTGAACCCCAGCCAGGCGCCCTTGGTGCCGGTGGAGACCAGGTTCCAGAGGGTCATGCCGATGAGGACCAAGAGCGAGAAGCGGCGGGTCTTCAGGAACTGCGCGACGAGGATGGGGAAGATGAGGACGAGGAAGTTGCCGAAGAAGTTGGGGTTCCCGAAGGTCGAGAACACGCGCGGCGTGAACGCGCCGCGCCAGATGAACGGGTCGGGGCCGTTGCCGGGGCCGGGGATGGGGAAGAACGTCACGTCGAACCACTGCAGCATCCCGTAGCCGATGGTGATCCAACTGGCCAAGAGCAGGATCTTCGTCAGGCGCGCGGTGCCCTTCTCGTCGAACTCGCGGACGATGATGAGCGGCACCGTCATGTAGAAGATGCGCCGCAGGAAGCCGTCCAAGGACGAGTACTTGTACGGGGCGTGCATGTAGGAGATGATGCCCCAGGCGAAGTAGGCCATGAACGGCGCCAGGGTCGCCAGGTCCGACTTCGAGAGCAGGCCCTTCTTGCCCTCCTCGAGGAGGCGGCAAATCCACAAAGAGAACAGGCAGATGCCGCCCATCTGCACGAGGGTGATCTTGACCTGGGCCGAGTCGTAGGTGCGCAGGTAGAACGAGTCGGCGATGAAGAGGTAGAGGATGGGCAGCCACCAGATGATGGACTTATGCGCCCACTGGGTGGCGGCGTGAGCCGCCTCCAGCCGCGCCGTCTTCACCGGTGCCTGTGCCATGAGGTCGAAGGGATTATAGGGTTACCGTGTTGCGGTGTCTATATGGGGACACCGGGGGGGCAGGAAAGTTCCCGGAGCCCGCTTCCTTAATATGAAGCTATCCCAGCCCCAACTTGGCCAGCAGGGCCAAGGCGCGCTCCACATGGGTGCCGGACCAGTAGAGGCGCCGGCAGGCCGGGCACCGGGTGAAGCGCGTGTCGTAGGCGCGGACCTTCTCCGGGAGCTCGGAGAGCACGTCCTCCCGCCGCACCTCTTCGAGGCGCGCGGCGCAGAGCGAGCAGCGGGTGAAGAAGCGCGCCGGGTCGGGCTTGAGCTTGAGCGCCGCGAGGACCTCCGCCAGCTGGGCCTCGAAGGCCTCCTCGCGCAGGACGAGGACGGTCAGGCCTTTGACCGGAGGCATCCGGCGGTCCCGCGTCAGCAGGACGCGCCCCTCCCGGCGCGCCGCCTCCATCAGCACGGCGTCGTCGACCTCGTCGTCGGCCGCCCGGCGGGCGTCGTAGCCGAGGAAGGCCAGCCAGCGGGCGAGCTTGGCCAGCATGCGGTCGGCCAAAAAGCGCGGCTCTTCCACCCTCAAAGCTTATCACGCCGGGCTTGACGGGACGCGCTCGGAGGCTACACTAAGGCCGTGCTGCTGCCGATCGTCGCCATGGCCCTGGCCCTGCCTGCCGCAGCCAAATCCCCCTCCTGCACCGCCCCCGACAAGCACGGCCGTGTCCCTCGCATGCCCGACGTGATGGCCTGCCAGGAGAAGGCGCGCGCCGCGTTCACCGAGGAGACGCGCAAGAAGACCCGCCGCGACCCGTCTCCCGAGGCCCAGGACCGGTTCGACGACTTCCAGCGCGCCGAGATGCGCGCGTACATGCGCAAGCACCCCAAGGAGGCGACGCTCGACGACGACCTCGCGGCCGAGAAGAAGAGCGAGGAGGCCGGGGGCCAGGCCGGGGTCATGGAGCGAGTCGGGGCGGCCGTGGGAGTCGCCAAGGAGAAGCTGGGCTTAGGCCCCAAACCCGCGCCCGAGGCAGGAGAGGCGCGCCAAGCCCTCGGGGCGCTGCGCGACGGGCAGCTCAAAGTGCCTTTCGACTTCAAAGCCGCCGCGGCCGAGGCCCGCCAGGACCCCGCCGGCACGCTCAAGCGCGCCGTCCACCGGCGCAACCAGGAGTTCGAGGAGAACGTGCCGGAGGAGGCGAAGAAGTTCTACCGGAAGGGCGGGGCCCAAGAAGAACAGGGTCCTGACGACGAGTACTGACCCCCAAAAAACGAGGCGCCCCGGAGGGCGCCTAAATCTAGCTGGGGATGGGACTCGAACCCACAACCTATCGCTTACGAAGCGATTGCTCTACCGTTGAGCTACCCCAGCGTCCGACCGGATTATAACAAACGCGGCGCGGACTGCGCGCCAAGTCCGGCCGCCTCGTCGACGGCGGCGTCGCCGAACGCGCGGCGCGCCTCGACCTGGTTGTGCTGCCGACAGAGCAGCCGGATGTTCGCGGGGTCGTCCGACCTCCCCCCGCGCGCCCAAGGGACGACGTGGTCGAACTCGAGGAAGGCGCGCGCGCCGCAGCGCCCCGCCTCGGCTTCGTAGGCGCAGGCGCCGCCGTCGCGCTTCCAGACGGCGTCCTTCACGCTCGGCGGGATTCGCCGGGAGCGGGGGTCGGCCGGACGGGACGGGCGGCGCGCGGCCCGGCGCGCCGGAGCGCGCTCCGGGTCGATGCGTTCGAGGAGGACGCGCACCGCCTCGCCGAACACGTCCTCGAGCCGCGCGAACGGGAACTTGTGGCGCAGCAGCTCTCGCGCGCGCTCGACCTCGCGCAGGAGCGCCGGGTCGGCGGTGAAGGAGAATTGCGCGCGGGGCTCGAGCGCGGGACCAGGCGGCGGGATGGGGGCGGGCGGGTCCCCGCTTCCCGCCTCGCAGGCTGGAAACGCCTGCGCGAAGAGGTCCTGCCCGGCCGCCCGCTTCGCCAGAGCCTGGCTCTCCGAGGGAGCGACTGTGATCACGCGCACACGGTCCGCCGGCTTTTTCATCGGGACGAGCGAATCGGCCAATGCTCTGACCTCGCGTCCGCTCATGCCGATGGCACGTTTCAAGAGTGCTCGGTAGGTCCGTTTGGTCAGGTGGGGTTCCAAGACGGCGACAGCGGCGATCGACAGCAGCCCGCGACCGACCAGACGATAAACCACCGGGAACCGAATTCCCGCGCGGGCCGTCTGGATGCGCCGCATGGCCTCCCCCTCCGAGTAGCCGAGGACGCGCGTGCAGTAGATGAAGAGCGACGGAAATCCCTTCTTGCAGGCGGCTCGCCGCTGATCCAACTCCGCGAGGCGGCGCAGGATCCGGACGAGGTCCTCGCGCTCGGAACGGACCAGAGATTCCAATGAAGACATGACCTCATCATCCGACATGCGCTCCAAATGTTCTCGCATGGGCCCCTCCCCCTAAATACACGTACGCGGAGGGGTGCGATTTAGTTCCATCGGTGGGCGATTTTTGTCAAAAAACATTCGAATTTCCCAGCGTAATTCACCGTCAAAATGGCGGTAAAAAATCCTTGGGAATACAGCAGAATTTAGACCGGAATCGCCCACCCCTGGAGGTCTGGGAGAGGCCATCTAGGCGAAAGTGGCGGCTGTTCGCGGTCGAGGAAAGGGAAAGCAGCGCGGGCCCGGGAAGCCCGGGCTCGCCCTTGGAAAGATGAGGTTTGTGAAAAGGCTAAGCCGTCGTCGCCGCCGGCTTCTTAGGCCGGTACGCGTGCGTGCAGTGGCCGTAGTACATCTCCGCGGCCTCCATCACCGTCTCGGAGAGCGTCGGGTGCGCGTGGATGGTGAGGGCCAGGTCCGAAGCCTTGGCGCCCATCTCGACGGCCAAGGTCCCCTCGGCGATGAGCTCGCCGGCCCCGGGGCCCGCGATGCCGACGCCGAGCACGCGCTCGGTGCCGGGCTCGATGACGAGCTTCGTGAGCCCGTCGATGCGGCCCAAGGTCTGCGCGCGGCCGGAGGCGCCCCACATGAACTTGGCGACCTCGACGGTCTTGCCCTGGGCCGCCGCGTCCGTCTCGGTCAGGCCGCAGTAGGCGATCTCCGGGTCGGTAAAGACGACGGCCGGGATGGCGGCCGGCGCGAAGGCGACCTTCTTGCCGGCGGCGGCGTCCACCGCGGTGCGGCCCTCGTGCGCCGCCTTATGGGCGAGCATGGGCTGCCCGGCGACGTCGCCGATGGCGAAGATGCTGGGCTCGGCGGTGCGGCGGTCCGGGCCGACGGAGATGAAGCCGCGCGGGTCGGTCTTCGCCCGCGTCTTCTCGAGGCCCAGGCCCTCGGAGTTGGGCTTGCGGCCCACGGAGTAGAGCAGCGCGTCGCAGGCCAGCTCGCGCATCGCCTTGTCCTTGGCTTCGACGGTGACGAGCAATTCGGAGCCGGTGTCCTTCACGGCCGTGATCTTGGACTCCAGGTGCACTCCGCCCTTGCACATGGCAGCGGCGCGCTTGGCGAGCGGCGCCACCAGGTCGCGGTCGCAGCCCGGCAAAAGCCCCGGCAGCATCTCGATGACGGTGGTCTCGGAGCCGAGCGTCGCGTAGACCGTGGCCATCTCCATGCCGATGTAGCCGCCGCCCAAGACCACGAGGCGCTTGGGGATCTCCCGGAGCTCCAGGGCCGCCTCGGAGTCCCACACCCGCCGGGAGTCCGGCAGGAAAGGGAGCCGGATGGGCCGCGAGCCGGTCGCGAGGATGCAGTGTTCGAAGTCGAGGGTGTCCACGGTGCCGTCGACCTTCTTGATCTCCAGCTTGTTGGGGCCGAGCAGCGCCGCGCGGCCCTGTACCATGCGGATCTTCCGGAGCTTGCCCAGCTGGGCGGTGCCGCCGGTGAGCTTCTTGACGACCCCGTCCTTGAAGGCGCGCAGGGCGTTTAAGTCGATGGTCGGCTCGGCGAAGGTGATGCCGAAGGCCTTCGCCTCCTTGGCCGCGTGCACCACGTGGGCGGCGTGCAGCAGGGCCTTCGAGGGGATGCAGCCGCGCCAGACGCAGACGCCGCCGGGGGCGGGCTCGGTGTCGATGAGGACGGTGTCCATCCCCGAATCGGCCGCGTAGAACGCCGCCGCGTAACCGCCGGGACCGCCGCCGACGACGACCATGCGCGCCTTATCCATTGTTTTCCTCTTCGAGAGCCAGCACCAGCGGCTGCGACAGGGCCTCGGCCACCCAGCGCAAAAAGCGCGCCGCGTCGGCCCCGTCGATGACGCGGTGGTCGTAGGACAGCGAAAGCGGCATCATCAGGCGCGGGACGAACTCGCCCTCGCGCCAGGTGGGCTCCAGCGCGGAGCGCGAGAGCCCCAAGATGGCGACCTCAGGCCAGTTCACGATGGGCGTGAACCCGGTGCCGCCGACGCCGCCGAGGTTCGTGATGGTGAAGCAGCCGCCCGACATGTCGTCCAAGCCCAGCTTCTTGTCCCGCGCCTTGGCCGCCAGGACGCCCACCTCGGCGGCGATGGTCTTAAGTCCCTTCTTGTCGGCGTCGCGCAGGACGGGGACCAGGAGACCGCGGTCGGTGTCGACCGCCAGCCCGATATGGCAGTAGCTCTTCCAGACGACGGCGTCGTTGGCCTCGTCGACCGAGACGTTGAACTGGGGGAAGCGCTTCAGGGCGGCGGCCACGACCTTGATGACCAAAGCGGTGACGGTCAGGTTGACGCCCGCCTTCTTGGCGTAGCCTTTGCGGAACTCCTCGAACTCGGTGACGTCGGCCTTGTCGTGCTGCGTGACGTGCGGGATGTGGGTCCAGGCCAAGGTCATCTGGCGCGCGGTGGCGCGCCGGATGCCCGACATGGGCTTCGACTCGACCGGTCCCCACTTGGCGAGGTTCGGCAGGACGGCCGGGGCCGCCCCCCCTCCCGAGGAGGGCGCCGCGGCCTTCGCGCGGGCGTACGCCTTGACGTCCTCGATGGAGATGCGGCCGTCGGTGCCCGAGCCGCGCACCAAGGCGATGTCGACGCCGATCTCGCGCGCGAACTTGCGCACCGACGGGGCCGCGGGGCCCGAGGGCGCGCCGGAGGAGACGGGAGCGGGCGCCGGAGCGGGCGTGGGAGCGGCCGGCTTCGCGACGGGAGCCGGAGCCGGCGCGGGAGCCTTCGAGCCGCCGTTCGTCGGCGAGACAGGAGCGGCCGCGCCCGGCGCATCCAAGGTCATCAGCACCTGGCCGGGCTTCACCTTGTCGCCCTTCTTGACCAGGAGCTGGCCCACGACGCCGGCGGTGGTCGAAGGCACCTCGACCGAGGCCTTGTCCGTCTCGACTTCGAGCAGAGGCTGGTCTTTCTTGACCGTGTCGCCGGCCTTGACCATGACCCGCACGACGTCGCCCTGCTTGATGTTCTCGCCGAGTTCGGGGAGGCGGAATTCGACGCTCATGGCTACCTCGTGGCGGGGTTGGCGCGGGTCCCGTCGATGCCCAGGGCCTTCTGGGCCTCGGCCAGCTTCTTGGCGTCGAGCTTCCCCTCGCGGTGCAGGCCGTAGAGCGCCCCGTAGGCGATGTTCTTGGCGTCCACCTCGAAGAAGTCGCGCAGCGCCTCGCGCGTCTCCGAGCGGCCGAAGCCGTCGCAGCCGAGCAGGACCGGTCGGCGCGGGAACGCCGCGGCGACGGAGCCCGCCCAAGCCTTGATGTAGTCGGTGGCGACGACGAAGGGCCCCTCGGCGCCGGCCAAACACGTCTCGAGCCAGGGCTTTTGGGCCGCCTTGCCGGGCGCCATGCGGTTGGCGCGCTCGACGGTCTCGACGTCCTCGTAGAGCGCCTTCCAGCTCGTCGCGCTCCACACGTCGGCGGCCACGCCGAACTTCTCGGCGAGGATGGCCTGGGCCTTCAAGGCCTCGTTGACGATGGCTCCCGAGGCGATGAGCTGGGCCTTAAGAGGCTTCTGGGCCGGAGCGGCCTTGAACTTGTAGAGGCCCTTGAGCACGCCTTCCTCGCAGCCCGCGGGCATCGGCGGCTGGACGTAGTTCTCGTTCCCCACGGTGATGTAGTAGAAGCCGTCCTCCTGTTTCTCATACATCCGGCGGATGCCGTCGCGGATGATGAGGGCCAGCTCGAAGGCGAAGGCGGGGTCGTAGGCGGCCAAGGTCGGCACCGGCAGGGCCAGCACGTGGCTGTTGCCGTCCTGGTGCTGGAGCCCCTCGCCGGCCAAGGTCGTGCGGCCGGAAGTGCCGCCCAACAAGAAGCCCTTGGCGCGGATGTCGGCCGCGGCCCACACGAGGTCGCCGATGCGCTGGAGCCCGAACATCGAGTAGTAGATGAAGAACGGGATGGTGTTGATGCCGTGGGTCGCGTAGGCCGTGCCCGCGGCGATGAAGGAGGACATCGAACCGGCCTCGGTGATGCCTTCCTCGAGGATCTGGCCGTCCTGGACCTCCTTGTAATAGATGAGCTGGTCCGAGTCCACCGGCTCATAGAGCTGGCCCACGTGCGAGTAGATGCCGCACTGGCGGAACAGGGCTTCCATGCCGAAGGTGCGCGCCTCGTCCGGGACGACGGGGACGATGAGCTTCCCGAGTTCCGGGTCCTTGAGGAGCTTGGTCAGGAGGCGCACGAAGACCATCGTCGTTGAGGCCGCGCGGTCGCCGGTGCCGGCCTTGAACTCGGCGAAAAGCTCCTCGGGCGGCGGCGGCAGCGGGGCCGCGGTCACCTTCCGGGCGGGCAAGGGCCCGCCGAGGGCCTTGCGCCGTTCGTTGATGTACTTCACCTCGGGGGAGTCGGCCTTGGGCTTGTAGAAGGGGGCGCTCGCGACCTGCTCGTCCGAGATGGGGATGCCGAAGCGGGTGCGGAACTCCCGGAGCTCTTCCTCGTTCAACTTCTTCTGCTGGTGGGTGATGTTGCGGCCCTCGCCCGCCTCGCCGAGGCCGTAGCCCTTGATGGTGTTGACCAAAATGACCGTGGGCTGGCCCTTGTGCTCGACGGCGGCCTTGTAGGCCGAGTAGACCTTCTGGGTGTCGTGGCCGCCGCGCGTGAGCTTGCGGATTTCTTCATCGGAGAGGTGCGCCACCAGGTCCAAAAGCTTGGGGTTCTTGCCGAAGAAGTGCTCGCGGATGTAGGCGCCGGACTCCACGATGTACTTCTGCAGCTCGCCGTCGATGATGGAGTTCATCCGGCGGATGAGGGTGGCGTCGGTGTCGGCCTTGAGGAGCGCGTCCCAGTCCGAGCCCCAGATGACCTTCAAGACGTTCCAGCCCGCGCCGCGGAACATGGCCTCGAGCTCCTGGATGATCTGCCCGTTGCCGCGCACCGGCCCGTCCAGGCGCTGGAGGTTGCAGTTGACGACGAAGACCAGGTTGTCGAGCTTTTCTCTTCCGGCCAACGAAATCGAGCCCAAGGCTTCCGGCTCGTCGGTCTCGCCGTCGCCGAGGAAGGCCCAGACCTTGGCGTCGGTGGGCTTCTTGAGGCCGCGGTCTTCCAAGTAGCGGTTGAAGCGCGCCTGGTAGATGGCCATCAAGGGGCTCAGGCCCATCGACACGGTCGGGAACTGCCAGAAGTCGGGCATCAGCCAGGGGTGCGGGTAGGAGGTCAGGCCGCCCTCGGGCTTGAGCTCGCGCCGGAAGTTCTCGAGCTTCTGCTGGTCGAGGCGCCCCTCGAGGAAGGCGCGGGCGTAGACGCCGGGCGTGCAGTGGCCCTGGACGTACACCATGTCCCCCTCCTGCTCGGGGGTCGCGGCGCGCCAGAAGTGGTTGAAGCCGACCTCGTAAAGCGAGGCGGCGGAGGCGTAAGTGGAGATGTGGCCGCCGATGCCGTCGGCGGTGCGGTTGGCCCTGACGACCATGGCCATCGCGTTCCAGCGGATGATGTTCCGGATGCGCTGCTCGATGTCCTGGTCGCCGGGGTACGGGGAGTCCATGTGCCCGGGGATGGTGTTGATGTAGGGGGTGCGGGCGGTGAAGGGGATGCGGACGCCCTGGCCGTGGACGTAGTGTTCGAGGCGCTTGAGGAGGTCGATGACGGTGTCGTGGCCCTTGTGCTCCAGGATGTCCTTGATGGATTCAAGCCATTCCCGGGTCTCGACGTCGTCCAGCTCGGCGGTCTCGTTGGCCATGGGTCGGACATTTTAGCAAACAGGGGGAAGGCGCGGGAACGATAGCCCTTGAAACTCCTGGGAGGCGCACCTATATTTGCCGAATCGAGCATGAGGTCCAAGATTGAAGCCTTCCTCATCCCCCTCCTTCGGGGAAAATACCCGAACGCAATGTACGACCATGCCGAGCCGGGGCCCATCGTCTCCTTCCCCGGGCCTCCGGAGGTCGGGGACTTGGAGGTTTGGGAGGAAGGGGACGAGGCGACGGTGGCGATCGGGAGGCTCACCCATACCCACTTCAACGGGTTCAACTCCTATCCCCGCGACCCGAAGCTCTCGGAAGACGACGTCGCTAGGAAGGTGGCCGGGGAGGTCCTCGAGTTCCTAGAGGCTTTCTTCGCAGGGAAGCTTGTCGTCTGGAAGGAGTCGGGCGGTCTCGTCACCCTCGGCCCCATCGAGGCCTTGCCAGCTCCGCTGCCTGATGATTGCGAGGCATTCGGCTGGAAAGGACGCCTGAGCCCCAAAGCACGATAGGCCCCGCGCTCCCGGTGTTTGCTTCAATACCGACGTGCCGCTGTTTAGAGTCCTCGCCACCTGCGCACTTGCCGTCGCCGCGAGGCAGAGCAAGTATCGGCTCGATGCCTCCCTGGTCGACTGGGAGCCCGGCGTCGAGGCCAGGGAAGAGTTCCGCTTCCCGTTCGCGGCGAAGTACGACGACGGCAAGAAGAAGCTCTTCTACGTCGCGGGAGACCATTCGAGCGGGATGGGTCCCAACCTCAAGACCGTGAAGGCCATGTTCGACGAGCTGAAGCCGCAGGCCGTGCTCGTCGAAGGGATGCGCACCGAGGGCGACTACGCCTATCGGGCGATGGGCGTCGACGACTTCGCGCGCGACGGGTTCCGGGACACGAGCGAGTCGCCTTACGCCATGTGGCTGGCGGCGAAGGCGAAAGTCCCGGCTCGCGGCGGCGAGCCGACCGACAAGATGGTGTTGGCGGAAGTCCTCAAGCGCGGCTACACGGCCCGGGACATGCTGGGGTTCTTCACGGTCCGCATGGTCCCGGGCTGGCGGCGCGACGGGGTGATTCCGGACGAGGAGAGTTTTCGGGCCAAGGCGGTCGAGGAGTTGGCCGACGACCGCCGGCGGTTAGGGGTCAAAGAGCCCTTCGGCTACGCGGCCCTGCTTAAGTGGTACGCCCAGCAAGGCGCCGAGGTCCCGCTGCGCGAAGCGCGTTACCAGGACATGGGGCCCGAACGCGGCGAACAGTCCACCCGGCTCCAGAAAATCTCTTTCGCGGTCGACCAGGTTCGCCAGGCGCGCTTCAATTCCCAGCTCGAGGATCTTCTCAACCGTTTCGACCGCGTCCTGGTGGTCTACGGCGGCTCCCACCTCTGCCGCGAGCGCGCGATGCTCGAGAAGGCCCTCGGGGCCCCCACGAACGTCAAACCTTACTGACGCCTTAGGGCGCCGGTTCGCCGACGAGCTTCGGCAGCCAGTCGACATACCGCGGCCCCGCGCCGATGGTCGGCACGAGCAGGGAGAAGAGGCCGGCCTGCTGGGCGCCGACGACGTTGCCTGGGGAGTCGTCCAAGAAGAGCGTCTTCGCCCCCTCCATCCCGCCTTGCGCGAGCATCTTCTTGTAGATGGCGGGAGAAGGCTTGAGCAGGCCCAGCTCACAGGTGTAAAAGCGCCGGTCGAACACGGCTTCGAGCGCATCGCGCTCCTCTCCGGGGAAGCAGCCGCGCATGCGGGCCTCGATGACCTTCACGTGCAGGGGGTTCGTGGTGCTCAGGGTGAAGACCTTGAACCCTTTGGACTTGAGCGCCCGCAGCATCCGCATCGCGTCGCAGTCGGCCGCGCCGATCTGCGAGTTCCACGCCGAAGCGATGTCCTCGTCCGACAGGGTCCGGTTCTCGGGCAGCAGGGCCCTCAGGCCGGAGAGGAAGGCGGCCTCCGAAGCTCCTCCGGTCTCGAACGACTCGACCACGGCGCGGAAGGCGGGCGCCTCCAGGGACCCCGCGATGGGAGTCATCCGGGCCGTGAACTCCGCCGGGCTCAGGGAGACGAGCACCCCGCCGATGTCCATGACCAAGTTCTTGACCGGGAACTCCAGCTTCGGGCCCGCATGCGCCGGGAGGGCGCAGAAAAGGACGAGAGCCGCGACCGGCCGACAGAGTCTCATGTTCATTCGTTCCCTCGAGGGTACCGACGTTGTCGGGAGGAGTTGACCATTTTTCCGGTTTTCGGCACCAACCGGAATTTCATAGCCTTCCGTTGCGGTGGCAGGCATGCAGAGCGCTCGAAACCCATGATCGGAGCCATAGCCGGCGACGTCATCGGGTCCGTCTTCGAATGGAACAACGTGAAGAGGACGGACTTCCCCCTCTTCGCCGCCGGGTCCACCTTCACCGACGACTCCGTGCTGACCTTCGCCGTCGCCGACTGCGTCTTAAACGGCAAGGAGTTCGGTGCTACCCTCCGCGACTACGGCCGCGCCTATCCCGACGCGGC
>SCTT01000388.1 GCA_004322435.1 bacterium | reverse complement strand
GCTCTTCCGATCTCCACCGAGGAGGCCCGCGACGAGGCGCTGAACCAGGCCGCCGCCGGCGAAGAAAAGCTCGCCCAGAGCCCCGCTCCCAACCCCGCCCTAGCCTCCCGCGTCGCCGAGGACTACCTGCGCGGGGCGGAGCCCGCCGGCGCCGAGCGCGTCCTCACGCCCCTGATCGAGCAGGGGGTGGGCGGCGCGCAGCCCGTCCGCCTGCGCGGCACGGCGCGCTACCAGCAGGGCGACTGGTCGGGCGCCTACGAGGACGCCCAGCGAGCGCTCGAGGCCAACCCCGAGGACCGCTACGCCCAGGACCTGGCCGGCGCGGCGCGCATGATGCTCTCCCGCCTGGGCCTCAAGGCCCCGCGCCTCAAGGCTCCCGAACGTCCCGAGGACGACGCCGGCGCCGGGCCCCCCGCGGGCGAAGGGAGCGGCGCGTCCTGGACCGAAGAACCTCCGGGCCCCGGCGACCTCGGCCGTTGGATGACCGACATCAAGCGCAAGGTCCGTATCGGCGACCGTCAGGGGGCTTTGATGGACCTCACGCGCCTGTTGGGGCGCGACCCGCGCCACCTGCGCGCGCTGGCCCAGCGCGCCGCCCTCCTCAACCGCGGCCCGAAGCCCGACCCCGAGGCCGCGCTCCTCGACGCCGACCGGGCGCTCAAGCTCGCGCCCGACGACCCCGAGGCCCTGCGCGAGCGCGCGTTCGCCTTGGTGCAGCTGGGCCAGGCCGCCGAGGCGCTGCCGCTCCTCGAGAAGGCCATCCGCCTCGAGCCCGGCAGCGCGCTGGGCTACCTCTACCGCGCGAAGGCCTATGAGGCTTTGGGGCGGCGCGAAGAGGCCCTGGCGGACTACCAGCGCGCCGCGGCGCTCGACCCGGCGCTGCGCTCGTTCTACGAAGAGGCTCTGGCCGGTCCGCCGAAGGCCGCGCCGCGCGCGTGGCCGAGGCCGACGGCCGCCCAGGCGCGCGGCGCGCTCTTCCTGCTGGGCGTGCCGTTGTTTCTTTGGGGCCTCTGGCAGGCCGTGCGCTTCGTCGGCCGCGTCACGACTCGCCCGAGCCGCGAACCCGAACCGGCGGCGGCTCCCGCCGCGGAGACCCTCTCCCCGGGCACGGTCCTCGCGGGCGTCTACCGCGTCGGCGGGGTGCTGGGCCGCGGCGGCATGGGGGTGGTCTACGAGGCCGAGGATTTGGGGCTCGAACGCCGCGTCGCGCTCAAGCAGCTGCGCACGCCGGACGGCACGCCCGACGACGCGGCGCGCTTCCTGCGCGAGGCGCGCCTGGTGGCCAAGCTCTCCCATCCGCGCATCGTGCAGATCCACGCGTTGGTCGAGGAGGGCGGCCGCCACTACATGGTCTTCGAGCGCGTGGCCGGCCGGACGCTCGCCGAGGAGCTCGCCGAGAGCGGCCGCCTCGGCTCGGCGGAGGTCCGCGCGGTGGTGCGCGACGTCTGCGAGGCCCTGACGGCGGCGCACACGTCGCGCGTCATCCACCGCGACCTCAAGCCCGGCAACGTGATGCGCGGGCTGGACGGGCGCTGCAAGGTCATGGATTTCGGCATCGCCCGCCAGGCGAGCGGCGGCGACCACACCCTGACCGAGGCCTGGGGGACGCCGCCTTACATGGCCCCGGAGCAGGAGCAGGGGCGGGTCGGCGTGGAGAGCGACCTCTACGCGCTGGGCTGCATGAGCCTGGAGCTCTTGACGGGGGCCCGGCCGTTCTCGGGGACCGCCGACAAGCTCGCGCTGCGCTTCCGCCGGCCTTCGGAGGCCGGGCTGCCCGCGCCGCTCGACGCGTTCATGGAGAAGGCGCTCGACCCGCGGCCGGAGCGGCGCTACCGCTCGGCGGAGGACTTCCGCGCCGCCTTCGAAGGCTCCCTGAGCTAGCGCCGGTAGAGCCGGCGCACGCCCTCGGGAAGCCGGGCCTCGAGGGCCACGAGCGTCGTCGAGAGCACGTCCCAGAAGCCCCAGGCGGCCAAAGCCACGAAGGGCGCGGCGAGATACGGGTTGGTCATGGCCAGCGCCAGGCCGGTCATCAGGCTCTGCAGCACGAACCCGCGCGCCATCGCCGACGGGCCCGCCTCGGCGGACTTGCCGGGCTGGTAGACCGCCGCGTAGACGGCCGCGGCGACGCCGGTGGCCGACATCGCCGCGACGGCGGCCGAGAAGAGCAGGCCCGGCGCGAACAGGAAGACCCCGATGTTGAGGCCCAGGGCCGAGGCGACCGCGGGGAAGGCGCCCAGGATGCGGTCGGCGGGCGTCGTCGCGGCCTCGGTGAACTTGCCCTGGAAGGCGCCCTGCGCCAAAGCGGCCGTCGCGA
>SCTT01000387.1 GCA_004322435.1 bacterium | reverse complement strand
GCTCTTCCGATCTCCCCTTCCAGACCGTCTCGAGGATGTAGCCGCGCTCGAGCACCTTGCCGGGCTGCTGCAAGAACAGCGCCAGGAACTCGAACTCGGTGCGCGTCAGGCCCGGCACCGTCGCCCAGCGCGTGCGCGTCCCCTTCACGTAGGCCTCGAGCTTCGAGCGGTCCACCTTGAGCTCGCCGCCGGGCGATTTCAGGACGTCGAGCGCCGAGGCCAGGTTCGGCAGGATGCGGCGCAGGTGGGCCTTGACCTTGGCCAAGAGCAGCCGCTCGTCGATGTCGTCGGGGAAGGAGTCGTCGCAGCCCGCCTCGAGCGCCGCGATGACCTTCTCGGGGCCGGTCTCGGGGCCGGCGATGAGGATGATGGAGACGCCGCTCGAGGCCGCCTTGACCCGGGCCAGGGCCTCCTCCGGGCGCGGACGCAGAACGCCCCAGTCGGCCAGCACCAGCCCGAAGCGCTGGCGGGCGACGTCGGCGGCGAGCGCGGCGGGGTCCGCGAGGAGCGCCACCGTCCAGCCCTCGCGCGTCATCAAAGTCTCCCAGCGGCGCGCGCGGACGGGGTCGGAGGACGCAATCCAGAAGACGAGTTGGGACATCAGCCCAAGTCTTGGTCCATGCCGGTCAGCTCCTTGATGTACTGGCGCATCAGGCGCCAGTCCACGGGCTTGTGCATGAGCCGCAGGTAGGGGTCGTTTTTAGGGACGATCTTCTGGGCCTCGTGCGGCGGCATGCCGGTGACGAAGATGACCGGCATGTCCTTGCGCACGAAGTTCGAGGCGCGCAGCTTCTTTAAGGCGTCGACGCCCGTGCCGAAGCCGGGCATCTCGATGTCGGAGACGATCAAAGAGAGCTTCATGCCCTCGGCCTGGATCACGGACTGCGCGGCGTCCTCGGCGCAGGTGACGCGGTAGCCCGCGCCCTCGAGCTTGGTGACGAGCATGTCGCGGATCAGCTGGTCGTCGTCGACGACGAGGACGTACGTGCGCCCGGGCTTGGCGGCCGGGGGCGCGGTGGCGGGGGGCGGCGGCTTCGCGGCGGGCGGAGGCTGGACCGGCGCGGGAGGTTGTCCGGGAGCGGGCACGGGCGGGCGCTGGACCGGCTGGCCGGGGACAGGCACGGGAGGCTGGCCCGGGACGGGGGTCCGGGGCTGCGGGATGCCGGGCTGTCCCGGGACGGGCACTCCCGGCTGGCCCGGCACCGGCGGGCGCTGGATGGGGACGCCGATCTGGGTCGGGGTCCGGAACGGGAAGGACTGCGTGGGCTGCGGGGGGCGCTGGGCCGGCGGCTGGCCGGGCTGCGCCGGCTGAGCCGGCTGGCCGGGAATGGGCGTTCGCTGCTGCGGCACGCCCGGCTGCTGGGGCGCGGGCGGCGCCCCGGGGGCGGGCGGCGCCCCGGGAGCCCCCATCGAGGCGATGGCCTGGTCGATGAGCGCCTCGGGGACCCCCTGCTTCAAGAGGCCGGCCTTGAGCGTGGGCATCGGATACTTGTTCCGATACTGCTGAAGGTAGGCCAGGATCTGCTGCAGCGTAGCCATGTTGAAAATCTAGTTTAACCGCGCTCCCGCCTCGAGGCAATAGCTGAAATGTTAAGCATCGGGCAGTTCGAAGACGGCGCTCAGGCCCTGGCCGACGCCGATGCAAAGCGAAGCCAGGCCCCGCTTGGCGCCCCGCCGGCGCATCTCCCGCACCAAGGTCGTCACCAGCCGCGCCCCGCTCATGCCCAGCGGATGGCCGATGGCGATGGCCCCGCCGTTGACGTTGAGGCGCTCCGGCGGGACGCCCAGCTCGCGCGCGCAGGCCAGCGCCTGCACGGCGAAGGCCTCGTTGATCTCGACTAAGTCCAAATCCGACGTCTGAAGGCCCAGCCGTCCCAGGAGCCGCCGCGTCGCGTACACGGGCCCCAGCCCCATCACGCGGGGGTCGAGGGCCGCCGAAGCCGCGCCGCGCCAGACGGCGTAGGGCTTGAGGCCCAGGGCCTTGGCCTTGCCCGCCTCCATCAGGAGCACCGCCGCCGCGCCGTCGTTTAAGGACGAGGAGTTGCCGGCCGTGACGGTGCCGCCTTTGCGGAAGGCCGCCTTGAGCGTCCCCAGCTTCTCCAAGGTCGTGTCCTTACGCGGCTGCTCGTCGCGGTCCACGACGGCGCCGGGGTCCTTCTTCGTGGGGACCGGGACCGGGACGATCTCTTCTTTCAAGGGGCCCTCGCCGGCGGCCACGGCGCGCCGGTGGCTCTCGAGCGCGAAGGCGTCCTGGGCCTCGCGCGGGATGGGGAAGCGCTCGGCGATGTTCTCGGCGGTCTCGCCCATCGGCTCGAGCGGGAAGAGGGCCTCGAGCTTGGGGTTGGGGAAGCGCCAGCCGAGCGCGGTGTCGTAGGCGGTGACGTTGCCGAACGGGAAGCCCGTCGCCGGCTTCGGAAAAGCCCAGGGGGCGCGGCTCATGCTCTCGACGCCGCCGGCGACGTACACGTCGCCCTCGCCGGCCAAGATGCACCGGGCGGCGGCGTTGACGGCCTCGAGGCCCGAGGCGCACAGGCGGTTCACCGTGCAGCCGGGCACCGACTGCGGCAGGCCCGCCAGGAGCGCCGCCATCCGCGCGACGTTCCGGTTGTCCTCGCCGGCCTGGTTGGCACAGCCCAGGTACACGTCGGCGACGTCCTCGGCCTTGACCTGCGGGACGCGCGCCAAGAGCGCCTTGATGGCCAGCGCGGCCAGGTCGTCGGGACGGACCGCCGAGAGCGCCCCCCCGAGCTTCCCCACCGGCGTGCGCACGGCTTCGACCACGACCACGCGGCGCGTCATGCGGCCTCCTTCCATTCAAACGGCCCCTTCGGCCAGAACAGGCCCAGGCGCGCGGCGACGTCCACGTCCTGCGGCCCGGCGACGCCGTCGTCGACGATGGCTTGCGCCTCGGCGCGGGCCGCGGCGCGGGCGGCGCGCGCGACGGCGGCCGCGGGGACGGGCCTTTGGCCGAGCCCCGGCAGGAGCTCGCCGACGAGGAGGTTCACCGTCCCGGGGGCGTTCTCGCCGTAGGCGTAGAAGCCGCGGCTGTTGCGCCGGCCGCGGCAGCCCCGGCCGACGAGCTGCTGGTGGACGACGGCGGGCTTGAGGCGCTCGGGGCGCCCCAGGAGCTCGTAGATGGTCTCGCCGATGGAGTAGTCCTCGGCCAGCCCGCGCGAGTCCATCAGCTCGAAGGGTCCGGCGGGGAAGCCCCCCTCGGCGCGCAGCGCGGCGTCCAAGGTCGCCGGCGTGCCGCCGCCCTCCTCGAGGACGCGCAGCGCGGCGACCATCCAGGCGCGCTGGAGGCGGTTGACAATGAAGCCCGCCTTGTCGCGCGTGCGCACCGCCGTCTTGCCCAGGCGCTCGACCCAGGCCAACGCGCGCGCGATGGAGCCTTCGGAGGCGTGCTCATAGCCGATGACCTCCACCAGGCGGCCGATGGTCGCGGGCGGGGGCACGTGGACGCCCACCACGCGCTCGGGGTTCTCGACGTAGCGGGCGGTGAAGGATACGGGCAGGGCGTCGGTCTCGACGGCGATGACGGCCGAGCGCTCGGCGTAGGAGTCGATGCGGCGCAGCAGGTCCTGCTTGGCCTGCGGGGTCTCGGACCCGCACTCGACGACCAGGTCGCAGCCCTCGAGGCGTTCGAGGCGCGTCGCCTTGCGCATCAAGGAGAACGCCCCGGGCTGCTCGGCGCGCTGCAGGCCCCGCAGCACCTGGGTCTCGGCCTGCGAGAGCACCTCGTCGGTGTCGTCGATGAGGACGACCGACATCCCGGCCTGCAGGCAGGCCTGCGCGAGCGGCGGGCCCACGCCCGAGGCCCCGACGATGCCGACGTGCGTGAGGCCGGTCATGGCAGGGGCAGGTGCTCGGCCACCGTCGCGGCCAGCTCGAGGAGCTTGATGGGCTTGCGGATGAGGTGCAGCCCCGGCCGGAACTCGACGAGGCGCGCCTGGCGGTCCTCTCCTTGCCCGGTGATGAAGATGATGGGGACGTCGCGGGTCTTGTCGCTGGCGCGCAGCAGGGCCTCCGCCGTGCCCCCGGTCAAGCCCGGCATGTCCAAGTCCGAGATAATGAGGTCCGGGGGCGAGGCCGTCGCGCTGCGGTAGAGGGCCTCGCCGTCGGCCACGGCCGTCACCTCGTAGCCGAGCTCGGTCAGCGCGTCCGTCAAAAACGAGCGCACCTCCTTGTCGTCGTCGGCGACGAGGATGCGGGGCTTCTTGGCCGCGGGCTTGGCGCTCACGCCTTCTTGCCCCCTTTGGCGGGCGCCCGGTCCTCGCGCAGCATCCCCCAGCACTCCTGGTCGATCCAGCGGCCGTTCAAGCGCTTGTCGGCGCGCAGACAGCCCTCGTAGCGGAAGCCCAGCTTCTTTAAGACCCGCCGGAACGCGCGGTTGGCCGGGTCGAGCCGGGCCGAGAGCCGCCGGAGTTCCAGGCGCCGGAAGGCGTGGTCGACGACGAGCTTGCCGGCCTCGGTGGCGAAGCCGCGGTCGGTGCGGCCGGTCCGGACCCACAGCGCCAGGCGCGCGTGGCCCCGCTCGGCGGGCCCCAGCTCCTTGAGCGCGGCGACGCCGGCCAGCGCGCCGCCCTTGGCCTCGAAGAGCCCCCAGGTCGCCGACGCCCCGGCCGCCCCGGCCGCGCGCGCGGCGGCGACGAAGGCGGCCTCGCCGGCGAGCGTGGCGTCCGCGGCGGCCCAGCCCAGGCGCCGGTGCAGCGCGTCGCGCGAGGCCGTGACGGCCTCGAGCAGCGCCGGCGCGTCCGCGTCCGTCAGCGCGCGCAGCACGAGCCGCCGGCCTTCCAGGACGTCCTCAGCCATGGCCGTGGCGCCCCCCGGCGCGCGCCTCGCGGATGAGCCGGGCGAAGCGCTCGCGCGGCATCACGACCTGAAGATGCGAGCCCTCGCCGATCTTGCGGCCCTTGCAGAAGGCTTCGAGGCGCGTCCAGACCTTGCTGCCGCGCGTGCGGGCCAAGGTCGCGCTCACGCGCACGCGCGCGCGCACGCCGGCCGGCGCGAGGTGCTTGACCAGCACCGCCCCGCCGACGGCCTCCTCGTGCTGCTCGAGATAGGGAGCCAACAGAGCGCGCGAGACGGTCTCCATGTGGTAGACCATCGCCCAGGTCGCGTAGAGCGGGTGCTTGACGAGGCCCTCGAGGTGGGGCTTCATCCAGCTCTCGACGAGGAAGGTCAGCTCGATGCGCGCGCCGCGCCGCAGCCCCGGCCTCATCGGGCCGTCCTCGCGGGGAGCGCCGCCTCGAGCAGGCGCTCCGCCGTCGCGCCGAAGTCCATCCCCTGGGCGGCCTCCTTGGCCCGGGCGCCCATGCGCCGCAGGGCGGGACGGTCCGAGAGGAGCTCGCCCAGCGCCTCGGCCAGACGCCGCGGCCGCAGCGCCGCGTCGTCGTAGCGCACCGTGCGGCCGTAGTCGGGGCGCAGGGTCTCGGCCACGCCGTAATGGTCCGAGGCCAGCACCGGCAGCCCCGCCTGCAGCCCTTCGACGACCGTCAGGCCGTAGCTCTCGTGCACCGACGGCGACACGAAGAGGTCGGCCAGCTTGAAGTACGCGGGCTTGGTCGTCTTGTCGAGGTAGCCCGGGAAGAACGCCCGGAAACGCCGCAGGCGGTCGGCGGCCCGGCGCACCCGGCGCGCGTAGGCCTCGCCGCGCATGAAGGCCGGCTCGCCGCAGACGAAGGCCGCGACGTCGAGGCCCCGCCCGAACGGCGCGTCCTCCAGGAGGCGCAGGCCCTCGAGCAGCAGGTGCAGGCCCTTCTCGGGGGAGATGCGGCTTAAGGTCATCACGACCGCCGTCTCGGGCTTGAGCTGGTAGTGCGCGCGCAGGCGCGCGGCTTCCGCGGCGGCGGCGGGCTCGTCGCAGGCCTCGCCCAGGCCGCCCCAGGGGAGCACCAAGGTCCGCGGCGCCAGCGGCGCGCCCGAGTCCCCGTCGTAGCAGCGCGCGACGGTGTCGGCCATCTGGCGGGAGGGCAGCACCATCAGATCCGACCAGCGCACCGCGCGGCGCTGCTTGTCAAAGACGAGGCGCAAGACGTCCGGCGTCCCGCCTTCGAGGCCCCAGCGCGCCAGGCGCGCGTAGGCGCGGGTCCAGAGCTCCGGGCGGAACACGCCGCCTAGATAGATGCGGTTGAAGAACTCGACGACGTCCACGTGCCAGACGGACACGACCCGGTAGCCCGCCCTGGAGAGCCGCTCCACATCGGGGCTCTCCGAGATGTCGTTGACGACGACCGTCGTCTCGGCCGGCGGCAGCTCGGCGCGGCGCTCGAGCACCCAGGCCGTGGTGGCCGCCTCGAACTCCCGGCAGAAGCGCGCGTAGTCGAGCTCCGAGAGCTTCGTGAGGCGGGGGTCTCCCCCGGCCTCGGGGAGCTGGACGTACTCGGGAACCCTCACCCTGCCCTCTCCCGCGAGCGGGAGAGGGTTCGGGAGAGGGGATTCCGGGCCCGAGCCCAACAGGACCAGGCGCACGCCCCGGCGTCCGGCCAAGACCCCCCACCGCTTGGCCAGCTCCAGCCCCACCATGGCCCCGCCCCCCAGGGGGGTGCGGTCCATGGGATAGCCCAGATGGCTTCCTATGAAGACGAGGTTGGCCACGGTGACCCATGATAACACTTAAGGAATAGGCCCTTTGGGGCCCCGTCCGGGGGCCTAATGACGCCCGAAACCGGCCCTAGAGGGCCCTCATACGGGACCCCCGTCCCGGCTAACCTATCCCTATGAAACGGAACCTGGCCATCGCGTTGTGCGCCGCCCTCGTCGCGGGACTGCTGCCCGACCCCGCCCTCGCCCAGCGCATGGCGCTGCCCTCCGCCCCGACCGCCGGGGTCCGCCTGGCTCCCGCCGTCGTCGCGCCTTCTGCCCCCGCCCTGACGGGAGCCCCCGGCCTTTCCCTCTCGCTGCCCGGCTCCCCCGCCCTGACCGCGCCCCGCCTGGCCGCGCCGACCTTGCCCTCGGCCGCCCCCTCCGCCGCCGTCACCCTCACCGTCCAGATGCCGGTCGCGGCGCAGGCCGCCGTGGCCGTCCCTCTCCCTAACCCTCTCCCGCAAGCGGGAGAGGGCAGGGTGAGGGCCGCGGCGCCCGCCGCCCAGGCGCCGGTGACGGCCCTCGGCCAGGCCCGCGGGTTCGTCGCCGAGACCTCGGCCGCGCCCCTCTCCCGCATGGACGCCGGGGCGGCGTCCGCCTCCGTCGGCCGCCTCTTCGAGAACTCCGCGCGCTCCGAGGCCGCCAACGCGGTCAAGATGCCCGCCGCGCTGACCACCCCCTTCACGGCCGGCTCGCGGATCCTCAAGCGCGCCATCGCCCGGGCCCCGCTGGGAGCCCTCCTGCCGGCCGCCACCGCCGAGCGCTGGGGCCGCTCCCCGCCGGCCGCCGCGGTCGACACCCCCTACACCCCCGACGAGTTCGGCGGCCCCAAGGCCCTGCGCGCGACCGGCGGCGAGACCCGCCTCGGGCGCCTGGCCCGGCGCGTCGCCCGCGACGCCGCCTACGGCGCCAAGTGGTCGCTGACCCTCTTCGGCGTCTCCTCCCTCCTCTCGGTCGTGACCGCGCCCTTGGCCGCCTTCCCCTGGGCCTCGTTCATCCCCCACGGGATGCTCGGCGCCTTCGGGCGCGTCGAGATGCTGACGAACCTCGGCCCCTCCGCCATCGGCGAACTGGCGACCTCGGCGCCTTTGGCCCTCTTCGGCCTCGTCCTGCCGCAGGCCGCCTTGATGGAGGAAGTCTCCTACCGGCTCCTGAGCTTCGGCATCACCTTCGCCCTCTTGGCCGCCATCCGCCCCGCCGCCAACGGCGTCTCGGCCTTCCTCGACAAGGTCCCCGACCTCTTCGGGCTGCGCTCCGCCGTCCAGTGGGGCCTGCGCCAGGCCGCGAAGGTCTCCGGCAAGGCCTTCACCATCGCCTCGGTCACGTCGGCCTTCTCCTTCGCCGCCGCCCACTTCGCCGCCTGGGGCGTCAACCCGGCGACGATGGCCGTCCACTTCGCGCTGGGCCTGGGGCTCGCCTGGGTCGCCTACCGCAGCCGCGGCCTGACCGCCCCGGTCATGGCCCACTTCGGCTACAACGCCCTCTCCATCGCCGTGGGCGTGCTGGTCCCCGCGCTGGTGCTCTCGCAGATGGCGTCGTTGACGGCCATCACGCTCGGCATCTTCGGCGCGGCCTTCGCCTGGTACCAGTACCGGAGCTGGAAGAAGGACAAGCAGGCCGCCGCGGACGCCGCGCGCGGCGTCGTCCGCGCGCCGCTCTCGGGCTGGGCCAAGGCTCGGCGCTGGCTGGGCGTGCTGCTGATGCCCGCCCTGCTCGTCGGCGCCTTCGCGACGCTGACCCCGCGCTATAACCCCGCCGAGGTCGCCCCGGCCGCCGCGCCCGCCGTCACGGCGCCGGCCCCGGCCGCGAACCCCGAGGCCGCCGCCAAGGCGCTGATGGACCAGGTCGCCAAGGCCATGGGCCTGCCGGCCGGCGCCCTCACGACGCCCGGCGCGGCCGTCGCCAAGCCCGCCATCACCGCCGAGCAGATGGTCAAGAACAACAAGCCCGCGGTCGTGATGGTGCGCACCCCCAACGGGATGGGCTCGGGCTTCATCGTCACCAAAGAGGGGCTCCTCGTCACCAACGCCCACGTCGTCTCGCAGGGCGGCCATAAGGAAGACCCGCTGGCCACGAACTTCACGCCGTTCGTCAAGATCCGCTTCGCCAACGGCCGCGAGGTCCCCGCGAAGGTCGTGGGCTTCAACGCCGCCAAGGACCTGGCGCTCGTGCAGCTGCCGCCGAACCCGTTCGGCTGGCCGACGGTGGCCTTGGGGGATTCCAAAGCCCTGGCCGAGGGCCAGGAGATCGTCGCGATGGGCTACCCCCGCGCGCTGCCCTTCACGGTGACCCGCGGCATCGTCAGCGGCACGCAGTTCCGCTCGAACGGCTACGTGAACTACATCCAGCACGACGCCTCGGTCAACCCGGGCAACTCGGGCGGGCCGCTCTTCAACATGCAAGGCGAGGTCGTCGGCGTCAACTCGATGATCATGACGGAATCCGGCGGCTTCGACGGCATCTCCTACTCCATCACCGCCGCCGACGTGCAGATCGCGCTCGACCAGTACGCGAAGGTGGGGAACATCTCCGCGGCGTGGCTGGGCGCCGTCTTCGAGAGGACCGGCGGCAACGCCGACATGGGCCTGACCGTGGACGCCGTGCGCGACGCGAGCCCGGCGATGGCCGCGGGCCTGCGCCACGGCGACGTCATCATCGGCATCGACGGCGCCTCCGTCGCCGGCGACCCCGCGGAGGCGCTCGGCGCCCTGCACCAGGCGCTCAAGGAGAAGATCCCGACCTCGCCTCTGCAGCTCCAGGTCTACCGCTCCGGCGGCGTCGTCACCGTCACGGTCCAGCTCGGCGCGAAGTAGCGGCGGCGCCGGGTAGCATCCGGCGTTTCCGTTGCCTATAATCGGGGAGCACCCTTCCAGGAGACTCCCATGAACGCCCACTCCCACAAGATCGTCCTCTGCGGCGGCTGGCGCACGCCCATCGGCCACATCGCCCGCTCGCTGGCCGGCATCCGCGCCGACGACCTGATGACCCGCGCGGTCACCGAGACCGTGTCCCGCGTCGGCGTGCCCAAGGGCGAGGTCGACGGCCTCATCGCCGGCTGGGTCGGCCAGGACTTCCAGGCCCCGAACCTCGCCCGCGTGACGCTCCTGCGCGCCGGCCTCCCCGAGCGGGCCCAGGCCGTCACCGTGCAGAACAACTGCATCTCCTCCATCGAGGCCGTCGCGATGGCCGCCCGCTTCATCCTCGCCGGCGACGGCGAGCTCTACGTGGCCGGCGGCGTCGAGGTGATGAGCCGCCTGCCCTACTCCATCGCCGGCTCGCGCGCCGCCAAGGAGCTGCGCTCCTTGGCGACGGTCAAGGAGAAGTGGGCCGAGGTGCTCGCCTCCCCCGACGTCGCCGTCGTCGACTCCATCGAGCAGGGCCTCACCGACCCCGTGCGCGGCATCAACATGGCCGTCACCGCCGAGATCGCCGCCCAGATGTACGGCGTGGGCCGCGAGGCGCAGGACGCCTACGCGCACGAGAGCTTCAAGCGCACGCTGGCCGGCTGGAAGCGGGGGTTCTACAAGGGCCACGTCTTCGCGGTCAAAGAGGGCGACGCGGGCCTCGAGGCCGACGAGTACCCCTTCCTGCGCGAGGACTTGGTCGAGAAGCCGGCGAAGTTCGCCAAGGCGCCGCTGGCCTTCGACCGCCCCGGCTACACCATCAAGGACTTCTACCGCGACAACGCCCAGCACATGGGCGGCAAGGTCCCGGCCGACGACGCCAAGGCGACGGTCACGCTGTTCAACTCCTGCGGGCGCTCGGACGGCGCCGCGGCGGTCATCGTCGCGACCGAAGCCCGCGCGAAGGCCTTGAAGCTCCCCATCTTGGCCGAGCTCAAAGGCTGGGGCTTCTACGGCAACGACCCGGCGCACATGGGCGTCTCGCCCGCGCTGGCGGCTCCGGTGGCCTTAAAGCACGCCGGGGCGAAGTTCGAGGACTTAGACCAGATCGAGCTCCACGAGCCCTTCGCGGCGACGGTGCTCTCCATCTTCAAGCTCGGCAAGGAGCGCTTCGGGCACGACTGGGAGGCCAAGTTCAAGGCCGGCGCGATGAACCCCAACGGCGGGACGCTGGCGCTCGGACACCCGCTCGGCGCCACCGGCACGCGCCTACTCCTGAACCTCCTGGGCGCGCTGCAGGAGAATCCGCGCGGGAAGCTCGGCATGATCGCCGCCTGCGCGGGCGGCGGGATGGGCGGGGCCCTGGTCGTCGAGAAGGCCTAGCCTTACCTTCGCCTTACCGCCGGGCCCTTGAGCCTTAACGGGGCCCGGCTATCGTTTGGGGCATGGATCCGGTCGCGCAAGCCCTGGCCCGCGCCCGCGGGCGCGTCGTGGTGGTCTTCCTCCATCGCCCGCGCTGCATCCTGTCCCGTCAGTTCGAGACCGAGATCCTCGCCGACGCGGACGTACGCGCCTGGCTCGAAAGCGAGGCCGCCTTCGTCTCGGTCGACGCCGAGCGCGAGCCGGACCTTATCGACCGCTACGCCGTCCAGGAACTCCCGGGCGCCCTGGTCTTCGGCCGCGGCGGCGCCGAACTGGCGCGCCTCGACGCCTTCGAGGACCCGCGCGCGGCCCTGAGGATCCTCAAGTCCGCCGCCGAGGGCAAGGACATCCTCGCCGACGCCTTCGAGGCCGCGTCCCACGACGACCCCTTCGAGCTGACCCGGCTGGCCGAACTCCTGGCCGAGCGGGGGCGGCGCGACGAGGCGCTCGACACCCTGCGCCGCGCCGTCGACTCCCGCAAGAACGTCGCCTGCCCGAACTGCGTCGGCCTGTATTTCTTCGCCGAGGCCGTCGCCCGCCTCGGCTGGGTCCATCCCCCCGCGCTCGACTACCTGCGGTCGCTGCGCGAGCGGGCCGAAGAGCGGCTTCTGCTCGGCGTGGGCGCCAACGACGACGATGCCGACGACTTCGTCTCCCTGTGCTGCGCGCTGCGCGACCGGCGGCGCATCCACGAGGTCTACGAGGGCGCCGAAGGCGGGCCGGCCCGGCGGCTCTTAGGGAAGCATGCCGAGCACATCCGCCTGACCGAGCTGCGGCATGTGGGATACCGATGGGGCGACCCTTCGGACGTCCCGGCCCTGGAGCGGCAGATCGCCCGTCACCTGCTCCCCGGGGCGCCCTCGGTCGGTCGTTTCGACACCTTCGCGGAGCGCGCGCGCCTGCGCGCCGCCGCCGGCCGGCTGCTCGAGCGGCTCTTCACCGCGGGACGCGAGCCCGAGGCGCGGGCCGTCTGCGAGCTCGTCATAGGGATGGACGCGTCCGGCTCGGTCTGGACCAACCTCATTCGGCTAGCCGAGCAGGGCGGTGCGGCCGCGCTCGCCGCGGAACTCAAGGCCCGGGCGGCCCTCGATATCCCCCGTCTGCCGCTCCGGGAGCGCGCCGACGTCCGGAAGGCTCTGGCGCCGCCCGAAGGCTAACGGCAGGCGCCGAAGAAGCCCACGGAGAAGAAGTCCGTCCCGCCCTTGCCGCCGGCGCGGTATTGGGACACGAGCGCCATCAGCGGGTCCTTCGCGTGCACGAACATGTGCTTCTCGGCGGGGATCTTCTTGGCCTTGTCGCCGGGGACGATCAAGCGCGTGTAGGTGAACTCCTCGGAAAGCTCGCACTCGGTGCACTTGGTGCGTTGGACGAGGAACTGCACCTCGTCTTGGGTCACCGGCATGAAGCCGATGGTCGCCATCACCTTGGCCTGCTGGGCCGTCCCCTCCTCGACCCCGCACTCCTGAAGGGGGTCCTGGCCCGCGCGGCGGATGGGAGGCTTGGTCTTGGACTCCATGGACTTCCGCAGCGCCTTGAGCTCTAGCCGCTTTCCCTGGGCGGCCGCCCGGCGGCCGGGCGACATCTTCGAGAGGTCGAGCTCCATGAAGCGCGGGATGGCCTTGGGGTCCAAGTCGGAGGTGTCCGACTTCGTGAAGTAGTCCACCAGCTTCTCGTCGTCGTTGGCGGGCGGGGCTTCCTTCGCGGCGGCCGCGGCCTTGGGCTTGGCGGCGGAGGCGGCGGGCGAGAGCGCCAGCAATGCGGCGAGCAGCAGGGCGTCCATGAAGGACAGTATAAACTAACCGCGCGGGTGGTGCTTCTGGTGCGCGCGCTTCAAGGCCCCGCGGTCCAAGTGGGTGTAAATCTGGGTCGTCTGCAGGCTCGCGTGGCCGAGCATCTCCTGCACGCTCCGGGCGTCGGCCCCGCCGCGCACGAGGTGGGTGGCGAAGGTATGGCGGAAGAGGTGCGGGTGGACGGGCCGGCCCAGATTCGCCCGCTTGGCCAGGGCCGCCAGGTCGCGCCAGAGCTGGGGCCGCGACAGGGCCTTGCCGCCGCGGCCCAAGAAGACCTGCGGGCCGTGGGACTTGGGCCCAAAGCGCTCCTCGCGCACTTTGAGCCAGCGCGACAGGGCCCGCACCGCGCGCTCGTGCATGGGCACGAGGCGTTCCTTGGAGCCCTTGCCCATGACCCGCACCCAACCCTCGGCCAGGTTCACGTACTCGGGCTTCAAGGCCAACAGCTCCGAGGCGCGGATGCCGGTCGCGTAGAGGAGCTCGAGCATCACCTTCGCGCGCAGGCCGTGGACGGTGCCGCCGTCGGGGGCGGTGAGCAGGCGCTCCATCTCGTCTTCGCTCAACACGTCCGGCAGGCGCTGGGGCAGGCGCGGGGCGCGGAAGTCGCGGGTGGGGTCTAGGGCGATGCGCTCCTCGGCGGCCTGGAAGCGGTAGAACGAGCGCAAGGACTCCATGCGGCGGAACAAGGACGCTGGGGAGAGCCCCCCCTCCGACTTCGCGTGCCAGAGGTAGTCGTCTAAGAGCGCGGGGTCGGCCTTAAGGGCGTCGCGGGCGCCCAGCCAGGCCAGGAAATGGCGCAGGTCCGAGAGGTACGCGGCGACGGTGTTCTTGGCGAGCCCGCGCTCCAAGGCCAGGTGGCGGTTGAACTCGGAGAGAAGCCAGTCCGAATCGGAAGGACGCGAGGGGCGCCCCGGTTCGTCGGGACGCCCCTCGCTCTCCTCAGGCATGGCCTACTTGGACTTCTTGCCGGCCTTGACCGGCTCGACGTCCTCTTCGGCGGCGTCCTCGACGGCCGGCCCGGCCGCGCCGGGAACCACGAGGAACTTCTCGCGCAGGGCCTTCTCGACGGCCTCGGCGAGGACCAGGTTGTCGCGCAGGGTCGCCTTCGCGTTCTCGCGGCCCTGGCCGATGCGCTCGCCGTTGTAGATGAACCACGAACCCGACTTCTCGATGATGCCGGACTCGGCGCCCATGTCGACGAGGCAGCCCTCCTTCGAGATGCCGTAGCCGTGGATCATGTCGAACATCGCCTGGCGGTAGGGCGGGGCCAGCTTGTTCTTGACGACCTTGACGCGGCAGCGGGCGCCGTAGATGACCTCGCCCTGCTTGAGGTTCTCGACGCGCCGGATGTCCAGGCGCACCGAGGCGTAGAACTTGAGCGCGAGTCCCCCGGTCGTGGTCTCGGGGTTGCCGAACATCACCCCGATCTTGTGGCGTATTTGGTTTATGAAGATGAGCGTCGTCGACGTGCGCGAGATGGTCGAGGTGAGCTTGCGCAGCGCCTGGCTCATGAGCCGCGCCTGCAGGCCCATGTGGGAGTCGCCCATCTCGCCTTCGATCTCGGCCTGCGGCACGAGCGCCGCCACCGAGTCGACGACGATGATGTCGAGCGCCCCCGAGCGCACCAGCTTCTCGGTGATCTCGAGCGCCTGCTCGCCCGAGTCCGGCTGGGTGATGAGCAGGTTGTCGGTGTCGACGCCCAGGGCCTTGGCGTAGGCGGGGTCCATCGCGTGCTCGGCGTCGATGTAGGCGGCCTGGCCGCCGGCCTTCTGGGCCTGGGCCACGACCTGGAGCGCCAACGTGGTCTTGCCCGAGGACTCGGGGCCGTAGATCTCGATGATGCGCCCGCGCGGGATGCCGCCGATGCCGAGCGCCAGGTCCAGAGAGAGGGCTCCCGTGGAGATGGTCGCGACCTTGGCCGCCGTCTTGTCGCCCAGGCGCATGATGGCCTCGCGCCCGTACGCCTTCTCGATCTGCTGGAGCGCGAGCTCCAGCGCCTTGCCCTTCCCGTTCACGTCACCGTGTGCTGTCATGAAGTGTCCCTCTCTCGTTGCGACCTTCACGGCCTTCTATTATACAAATGTACAGTAACTTTGCAAGACCTAAATCCCCTCACCCTCCCCTCTCCCGCAAGCGGGAGAGGGCAATGAGGTCGAACTCCCTCTCCCGCTTGCGGGAGAGGGCCGGGGTGAGGGTTCCTTTTAGGGTCGGAAGTAGGCCCGGTCCATGACGGACAGGGTGCTGAGGAGCTCGTCGCCCTTGCCGGAGGGGTGGGGCTGGAGGGTCTGGGAAGCCGTGAGGACCGTGGCGTCGTCCCACCAGAAGTAGGACTCCCCTTGGCGCCGCGGCTCGCCGTACTCGAGGGACAGATCCGAGACCAGGCGCTCGAGCGGCTTCTTCTTCGAGAACTCGCGTCCGTACAGGACCTCCAGAGTCACCAGGCGCCCGCGCCGGAAGCCCAAGGTCATGGCCTCCACCGCTTCGGGCAGGTACTTCGCCTGGCCCCTCTGTATACGTATACGCTCGACCCCCCCAAAAGGTTCCCGAGACTTGGACCAATCCTTGTCCGGGACGGGGGGATAGACGATGCGCACGTGCTCGATTTTGTCGCCGAGCTTGAGGCTTTCCAAGTAGCGCTGGACGGCGGGGGCGTCGGCGGCGGCCCGCAGGGCGGCCGGGGCGGCCAGGAGGACGGCCAGCAGGGCCGCGCGCATCAGCGCGCGACGCCCGCGCCGGCCCGGGCGAAGAGGCCGTCGTCGCCGCGGTAGGTGCGGTAGGTGGTCTTCCCGAGGCGCGCGATGAAGTCCTTGGCGGCGGGGTAGCTGTCCACGCGCCCGGTCAGGACCACGAGCACGTAGTCGCCGTTGGGGGAGAAGACGATGCTGGCGTCATGGCAGGAGCGGCGCAGGAGGCCCGTCTTATGCGCGATCTGCCAGCCCGGGGGCAGGTACTTGGCCAGGCGCGAGCGGGCGCGCTTTCTCTTGAGGATATCGAGCATCAGCTCCGAGGCGAAGCCGTTGACGAGCTCGCCGCGGTAGATGCGCTCGAGGACCGCGCCCATCTCGCGGGCGGTGGTGTAGTTCTCGGCGCGCACCCCGCCCGAGTCCAGGCGCAGCCCGTCCGAGTTGATCTCGGTATAGACGAGGCCCATCTGCGGGAAGTACTGCTGCAAGAACCCGATGCCGACCTCGTCGAGGAGCAAGAGCATCGCGGTGTTGTCCGACTCCTTGATGAGCTTCTCGAGGAGGTAGCGCACGGTGTACTGCGTGCCGTCGCGCTGCCACTTGAGGCTGCCCGAGCCGCCCATGCGCGTCGTGCGCCGGAGCTTGAGCTTGGAGTAGAGCGAGAGCTGGCCGCGCTGGATCTTCTCGAAGACGCCCACCATGATGGGCAGCTTGATGAGGCTGGCCGCCGGGAAGAGGTCCTCGGCGTGGTAGGTCCACTCGTAGCCGCGCTGGAGGTCCTTGACGTACAGGGCCGTGCGCCAGCGCGAGGAGGAGGCGGTGCGCTGGAGCTCCGCCGTCATCGCGTCGAAAGAGGCCTTGAAGGGGTCCGAGCTGTCGGGACCCGCCGTCGGCGCGGTCCCCGCCGGCGCGAGCGCCGCGACCGGGAGGCCCATCGCGGCGGCCGGAGCGGCCGGGTGGACGGCCGTCTTCGGCTCCTGCAGCAGCACCCCGCCCGGCGAGCGCATGGCGTAGAAGGCCGGGACGGCCGCCGCCAGCGCGGCCAGCGGCAGGCCGAGCGCCCGGGACGGCGTCCACGAAAGGACCGCCAACAGCCGGTCCCCCGCTCGAGCTAAGAGCGAGGGGCCCGGCTGCGGGTCATTCGGCGTGTGCGGCCGCCTTGGTCGTGAAGACAAACTTGTCCCCTGCCTTGTCGAAGTCGGTCAGGATGATGGCCCCGGCCTCGAACTTCCTCAAGAGCATGTCCTCGGCGAGGGGGTCCTCGATGAGGCGCATGATGGTGCGCTGCAGCGGCCGCGCGCCGTAGTTCGGGTCGAAGCCCTTCTCGACGAGCGCGGTCTTCGCCGCCTGGGTGAACTCGATCTTGTAGTTCTGGCTCTCGACCTTCTTGATGACGCGCTTGAGCATCATCTCGAGGATCTTGGTCATCTCCTTCTCGGTGAGCGGGTGGAAGACCAGGACTTCGTCGATGCGGTTGATGAACTCGGGGTTGAAGACGCGCTTGACCTCGTCCATCACCGTCTCCTTCATCGCCTTGTAGTCCTTCTCGACGTTCTCGGCCCCCGGAGCGAAGCCCAGGGACTTGCCCTTGGTGATCATCCGCGCGCCGACGTTCGAGGTCATGATGATGACGGTGTTCTTGAAGGACACCTTGTGCCCCAGGTTGTCCGAGAGCACGCCGTCCTCCATGACCTGCAGGAGGATGTTGAAGACGTCCGGGTGCGCCTTCTCGATCTCGTCGAGGAGGACGACCGAGTACGGCTTGCGCCGCACGGCCTCGGTCAGCTGGCCGCCCTCTTCATAGCCCACGTAGCCGGGAGGCGCGCCGATGAGGCGGGAGACCGCGAACTTCTCCATGTATTCCGACATGTCGATGCGGATCATCGCGTCCTCGTTGCCGAAGAGCGTCTCGGCCAACGTGCGCGCGAGCTCGGTCTTGCCGACGCCCGTGGGTCCCAGGAACACGAAGGAGCCGATGGGCTTCTTCGGGTCCTTGAGGCCGGTGCGGGAGCGGCGGATGGCCTGGGAGAGGACCTTGATGGCCTCTTCCTGGCCGACCAGGCGCTTGTGCAGCTCGTCTTCCATCTTGACGAGCTTGGCCGTCTCGGTCTCGGTGAGGCGCGTCACGGGGACGCCGGTCCACTTGGACACGACGACCGCGATGTCCTCCTCGGAGATGGTGGGGACGGTCTGGTCGCGCTTGTCGCGCCACTTCTTCTTCTCGTCCTCGAGGGCCTTGCGGGCCTCCTTCTCCTTGTCGCGCAGGCGCGCCGCCTTCTCGTACTCCTGGTTGGCGATGGCCCCGGACTTCTCCTTGACCACGTCCTCGATGGCGGCTTCCTTTTCCTTGAACACCGGCGGGGCCTGCGTCGTCTGCAGGCGCGCGCGGGAACCGGCCTCGTCGATCAGGTCGATGGCCTTGTCGGGCAGGTAGCGGTCGGTGATGTAGCGGTCCGAGAGCTCGGCGGCCGCGCGCAGGGCCAGGTCGGTGTACTTGGCCTTGTGGTGCGCCTCGTACTTGTCTTTGAGGCCGGTGAGGATCTTGACCGTGTCGTCGACCGAGGGGGGCTCGACCAGGACGGACTGGAAGCGGCGCTCGAGGGCGGCGTCGTGCTCGATGTACTTGCGGTACTCGTCGAGCGTGGTCGCGCCGATGCACTGGAGCTCGCCGCGGGCGAGGGCCGGCTTCAACATGTTCGACGCGTCGATGGCGCCCTCGGCCGCGCCGGCGCCGATGACGGTGTGGAGCTCGTCGATGAAGAGGATGATCGAGTTGCGGGAGCGGCGGATCTCCTCGATGATGTTCTTGAGCCTCTGCTCGAACTCGCCGCGGTACTTGGTGCCGGCGACGACGGCGGCCAGGTCCAAGGTCAAGACGCGCTTCGAGGCCAACAGCTCCGGGATGTCGCCCGACATGATCTTCTGGGCCAGCCCTTCGACGATGGCGGTCTTGCCCACGCCGGGGTCGCCGATGAGGACGGGGTTGTTCTTGGTGCGCCGGGCGCAGATCTGGATGACGCGCTCGATCTCGTTTTCGCGGCCGATGACGGGGTCGAGCTTGCCCTCGCGGGCGAGCACGGTCAGGTCGCGGCCGAACTCGTCTAAGGTGGGCGTCTTGGACTTCGTGCGCCCGCCGCCCGTGCCGGTCGCGCCGGGCTGCTGCTGGACGCCGCCCTGAGGCTGCTGGCCTTCGCCGAGGAGGTTGAGGACTTCCTCGCGCACGACGTCGAGCCGGAGCCCCAAGTTCTCGAGGACGCGCGCCGCCACGCCCTCCTCCTCGCGGATGAGGCCTAGGAGCAAATGTTCGGTGCCGACGTAGGAGTGACCCATGTGCTGGGCCTCTTCCACGGCGTACTCCAGGACCTTCTTGGCCCGGGGCGTGAAGGGGATCTCGCCCAGGAGCATGACGTTGTCGCCGGTGCCGACGATCTTCTCGATCTCGGAGCGCACACGCCGGAGGTCGACGCCCAGATTGGCCAGGACCTGCGCCGCCACGCCTTCCCCGAGGGCGATGAGGCCCAGCAGGATGTGCTCGGTGCCCACGTAGTCGTGGTTCAGCCTCTTCGCCTCTTCCTGGGCGATGAGGATGACGCGCTGGGCTCGTTCGGTGAAGCGGTTGGACATAAAGTTATTCCCCTTTTGCGTGGGGGAAGACGAATCCTCGTCGGCCGTCGACGACACGGCCGCCACGCCTTAGTATGGTATCAAATTGTTTCTTTTTCAATGCTCAATACGTCAGATGACGGCTGTTTCTTCCCCCCTTCCTCTATATAGGAGCCCCGCCGCCCCCCCAAAGACGAACTTGCCTTCACATCCCCGCACTTAGGCCCGGGGGCCCAGGCCGGCCTAGGGCTTATACCCGCGCCTTTGGACCCCCGTTGACCCAGGGGCTTTTCGAGGGGCCTGGCTACAATCGGGCTACGGAATGAAGTTGACCGTGGTCAAACGGACCGAGGAATTCATGACGCCAAAAGCGTCTCTCGCCCTTTTCGTCGCCTGTTGTCATCTCTTCACGGGCAGCGCGCCCGCCTTCGCCCAGCTTAGGGCGGGGGCCGCGCCCGCCGCGGTTCCCGTCCGTGCCGTCGCGCCGCTTGCGGCGCCCACCTTCGCCCCCTCGATGAATCCCGCCCTCCCCGGCGGGATTCGTGTTTCCGGGCCCTCCGTGACGCCCACCCTCTCCGCGCCGGCCGCCCCTCTCCCTAGCCCTCTCCCGCGAGCGGGAGAGGGAAGGGTGAGGGTCGAAGCCGCCGTCGTCGCGCGCCCGGCCGCCGTCATCCCCTCCATCCTGCCCGCGAAGGCCGAGGCGGCTTCCGCCGCACCCGCCAAGGGCGAGACGCTCCTCCAGTCGGCCGGCGAGTTCGCCAACGCCGTCTCGAAGCCCGCCAAGGGCAACGACGTCGCGGGCCGCAGCCGGAAAGCCTTCGACGGCGGAAACGGCGCCGGCAACGGCGGCGGCGACGCGGTCACGCCCGGCGGCGGCGAGCCCGCCGGCCCCGACGCGGGCCTGCGCTCGGAGCTGAGCTTCCGCGCTTTAAAAGACGGCAGCGACATCGTCACCCACCTCCCGCGCACCTTGGTCGTCCACGACGCGTTCTACGGCAACGCCCACGAGTCCGACGTCCAGCGCCTGCAGGCCCTCATCGACCGGGGCGTGCACATCGTCTTCTTGACCGACCGCCCGAGCCGCGGCACGGGCTCGGCCGAGGAAGTCCTGCTCTCGCGCCTCACGCCCCGCGAGGGCAACCCCATCACCGTCGCCTCGGACGGCGGCGCGCGCATCTCCTTCGTCGAAGCCGGCGGCGCTTGGACGACGGCTAGCGAAGCCGGCGCCTTCGAGGCCCGCGAGCTCGAGCGCTTCTCGGCCGCCGCCGCGAAGGCCCTGTCCTCGCTGCGCGTCTCCGGTGAGGCCCAAGCCGACGCGTCCTCCGCCTTCTCCCACACGCTCAAGCTCCCCGCCTCCGTCCCCGCCGAGAGCCTCGAGGGCACCCGTAAGGCCTTCATCACGAAGTTCAACGCGTCGATGAAGTCCTCGGGCCTGCCCTACCGCATGCAGGCCGACCCCGTCGACCCCCGCGCCGGCGTCATCCGCTCGATGACCCACACCATGGCTTTGGGCCGCATCGGCGCGGCGCTCGAGACCCGCTTCCCCGGCCTCGAGGGCCGTCAGACCCAGCTGCTCGTCGGCTCGGGGCTCCTGTCCACCATCTCCGCCGCGCCCGCCGCCGTCCCGGGCCCCTTCCGGGGCGCCGCGCTCGCGAACCCCGAGGGCGCCGCCTCCCTCACGGACGCCATCGCCGCCGTCGCCGGCGAGTGGAACCTGCCCGCCGCCGAAGTCTCCATGACGGACCTGCGCAGCCACATCGACTTCTGGAAGCCCCAGTTCGCCGACTCGTCTAAGGCCAAGTCCTCCGGCATGGGCCAGTTCGGCCTCTACACCTGGAAGGTCCTCCACACGCTGATGACGGACTTCTACATCGACGCCGCCCAGGCCGGCAACAAGTACTACTCGCAGAAGCTGCTCCTGGAAGAGCTCGACCGCCGCTGGGCCGGCAAGACCGGCGAGAAGGGCTTCGACTCCTTCCGCGCCCGCAAGGGCAAAGAGGCCTCGGGCGAGTACCTGCGCCACGCCCGCACCTTCGTCTCGAACTTCTGGAACCGCGAGGTCGGCGACTACGCGCTGGCCAAAGACGAGATCCGCGCCAACCTCATGACCGAGGGCTCGGTCTTCACGAACGTCCCCCTGCGCTCGCCCTTCACCGGCCGCCGGTTCGTCCTCGGCGTGTCGGTCGACCGCGTGATGAAGCTGAACTCCGCCCGCGGCCGCGAGCTCTCGGCCACCGTCTACCGCTTCGGCCGCGAGGAAGCCACCGAAGGCGACGCCGCCAACGCCCGCGCGGTGGCCCTGGCCACCTTGCGCGCCTACGGCCGCAAGGGCACGGACCTCAAGTGGCACCAGCAGTCGGTGGGCGGCCCCGTCATCGCCCGCATCTCGGTCAACGTGGAATACTTGAAGCGCAGCCGCACCTACGACTTCACCCCCGAAGAGCTCCTGGCCATCGAGTCCGACGGGACCGTCAGCCAGGGCCCCGAGACCTTGGCCTTGGTCAACGCCGTCGAGCGCGAGCAGAACGACGCCGCCTACCAGAAGTCCCTGAAGAAGGCCGGCAAGCGCGCCGTGACCCCGACCTGGGGCGGCGACGAGTGGTCGGTGAAGGGCGGCGGCGTGCGCGCCCTCTTCGCCCAGTACCACCCCGCCGGCCGGCCGGCCGGCAAGACGTTCATGGGCGCCGCCGACGCCTCCCGCTCTTTGCCCGCCCCGGCCGCCGAGTCCGGCGTGCTGGTCGGCCCGCTGCGCTTCCCGGCCGACCTCCCCCAGGCCGTGCTCGAGGACGGCTCGAACATCGAGGGCGTCACCGCCGCCCCCCGCGTGGTCTTCATCGAGGACGTCTTCGAAGGCCCCGCCTCCGAGACCACCGTCGCCTACATCCAGAAGGTCATCGACCGCGGCGCGCACGTGGTCTTCATGACCGCGCGGCCCCACATGGGCCCCGGCTCGGCCGACGAGATCCTCCTCTCGCGCCTGAAGGTCAGCCAGAAGAACCCGCCCATCGTCGTCAGCTACAACGGCGCCCGCATCGCGCTGCACTCCCACGCCAAGGACCCCAAGGCGTACCTGGCCGACTCGGACGCCTTCACCCCCGAGGCGCTGGCGACCTTCAAGAAGGCCTCGGCCGACATCACGGCGGCCTTGAAGCTCGGCGCCCCCGTCGAGCAGGCGGCCCCCAGCGAAGCCTCCGCCTTCACCTATACCTTGGCCCTGCCCGAGTCGGTGACGGCCGCCGAGCTCGCGGAGATGAAGAAGACCGTCGCTCGCCGCTTTAACGGCGCGATGACGAAGGCGGGGCTGAGCTACACCATGCAGCCCCACCCCGAGAACCCGCGCCTGCTGTGGGTGCGCTCGATGCCCCTGCGCATGTCCTTGGAGCGCGTGTTCGAGGCCCTGGACACCCGCTTTAAGGGAGAGGAGCTCCTCGCCAACCCCATGACCTTCTTGGTCCTGGGCGACTCGAACCGCTCCTTCAAGCTCTCCACCGCCTGGCCCAAGGGCGTCACCTTCCGCCCCGCCGCCGGCGACGCCGACATCTCAAAGCAGATCGGCGTGGTGCTGGGCGACCTGACCCGCAAGCCCGTCGGCGTCAAACTCGGCGAGATCCGCCAGTGGGACGAGTACTGGGCTCCCATGCTCCTGCGCCGCTCGGGCGAGCGCCCGGGCCCCGGCGCCGACGCCAAGGCCGGCGGCGGCACGTGGGGCGCGGACAAGGGCTACACCGGCCCGATGGGCATGTTCACCGGCAGCCTGTTCTACCGCCTGATGCCCGCCTTGATCGAGAACGTCTGGCGCGGCCAGGACCGCCTGACCACCTTGACCCAGGGCGAGAAGCTCCTGCGCCAGATGTGGCAGAAGCCCGTCCAGCACGGGGTCTTCATCAGCCGCAAGCAGGCCGCCTTGATGCAGGAGGCGGGCTGGAAGGAGCGCTCGGGCGGCTACCTCGAGCGGGCCCTCACCATCTTCCGCGAGACCTACAACCGCATGTTCGAGCACTACTCGGAAGCGGCCGCCGACATCATGCACAACCTGGCCGGCCTCACGACCGACGGGCACAGCCTCATCACCGTGCCCTTCGTCGCGGGCAACACCCTCTACCGGGTCATGACCCGCCTGCCGCGGCTCATGAAGCACGACACGCCCGAAGGCCGCGTCCTGACCGTGTACGCGCACCGCACCGGCAAGCAGCCCTTCGAGGGCGACGGCGACAGCGTCTACGCCCGGACCTTGGCGATGGCGATGCTCGTCGGCTTCTCCCAGCCCGGGCCCGACGGAGTCTGGCACGACGGCTGGGCCGAGGGCCCGAAGATCGCCAAGCTCCACGTGCGCTTCGAGTACAAGGACGGCGGCCTCGACCTGTACTTCAACCCCAACGACTTCTTCCAAGTGCTCCCGAACGGCAAGCTCCGCCAGGGCCCCATCGTGCGCGAGATCGCCAACACCATCGAGCGCATGCGCGCCGACAAGGAGTTCCAGGAGCACTACCAGGCCGAGGTCGAAGAGGCCAAGCCCGAAGACCTCAAGAAGAAGAAAGCCGAGCCTAAGACGGTCGCTAAAGCCAAAACCACGACCAAGACGGGGGGCAAGTCATGAGCTGCAACAAAGCGCTTCGCATCCTGCTCTCCGCCGCGCTGGCGGCCTCCAACGGCGTGCCCGCCTTCGCCCAGCTGCGCATGCCGACGACCCACGCGCCGGTGGGCGCTCGGACCGTCGCCGCGCCGCTGGCCCCGGCCGCCCTCGCCCCGACGCTGTCCTTGTCGGGCGCCGTCGCCGCGCCGTCCTTGACCCTGTCCGCCCCGTCCGCGCTCCCCACGGCCGCCGTGACCTCTCGGGGCTCCGCCGCAACGGCCCTCCCCGTCCAGGCCGCCCGCGCCGCGGCCGCGCCGTCCGCGGTCTTCACCGCGGCGGACGTCCGCGCCCTCCCCGCGGCCCAGGAAGCCGCGGCCAAGGGCATGCCCGCCTCCTATGAGGGCGCCGCCGCCCGCTCCGCCGTCGTCGAGCAGGCCGTCGGCCGCCTCTTCGCGACCCCGTCCCGGCCGGGGCAGATGGATGCGAAGCTCGGCTCCCTCTTCGACACGAGCCGCCTGAACGCCGGGACCGTCAACGGCGTCGCCGCCCCCAAGAACTCCGACGACGACTCCACCGAGGCCCCCGAGGCCACGGCCCGGGACGCCGCCGACTTCGCCGCCAACGGCGCCGAAGAGACCTTGGACCTCTGGGTGGGCAAGGCCGCCAAGAACAAGCTCTACAACTCCCAGGTCTCGGCCTCCATCCGCATCATCAACAACAAGGGCAGCGCCTGGTTCTGGGGCAAGTACCAGAAGGAGCTCCCGGTCCGCGTCGTGTCGGGCGGCAAGATGCTCTTCGTGACCCGCATCACCGAGGCCGACACGAAGAAGATCAAGGACTTGGACCTGCGCGACCTGAAGGCCTACTACGGCGCGAGCATCGCGCGCCTCGAGAGCGGCATGACCGAGGCCGCCTTGGTCGCGAAGCTCCGCCAGCGCCTCTTGGCCGAGATCCGCTTCAAGGCCTCCCGCAACGCCAACGCGCCGAAGGTCATCGGCTTGGACAGCGAGGTCCGCGTCCTCCACTACCTGCCCTACCGCCAGGCCCAGCACCTCCCCGAGAACGGCGTCGAGCCCACCGCGACGGTCCGCCCCCGCAACCCCGTCACCGTCCCCGAGTCCTTAAAGGCCCTGGCCCGCATGCTCCCCCGCGTCGTCCTCATCGACCTGCGCGGCATGGGCGACAAGCTCTCCTTCGACATCCTCGAAGACATGGGCAAGCTCGAGAAGTCGGGCGTCACGTTCGTGCTCCTCACCGACAAGCCCCAGGAAGACGTCGAGAAGATGATCGAGAAGGGCGTCACGCTCCAGCAGCGCGACGACGTGGTGCGCTGGAAGCTCCTGACCCTCTCGAACGACGGCAACACCCTCTACGGCTACTCGGGCGCCTTCCCGAAGCTCCTGGCCTCGCGCACCTTCGCGCCGCACCAGCTGGCCATCCTCCGCACCGGGGCCGCGGCCGCCGCTCCCGAAGGCGCCGTGGTCGAGGACAAGGCCTACGGCCTCACGATGCGCCCCAAGAAGGGCGTCACGGCCGAGGCTTTGAAGACCGCCCTCGAGCGCAACATCGTCCGCTTCGGCCTGCCCTCCACCGCCTTCGCCGTGACCGTCAACGCGGACGGCACGGTGCGCGTGCGGCCCGGCACTTTAGAGGACGCGATGGGCTGGCTGCGCGAGCAGCTCGAGGTCGAGCAGGGCATCTACGCCAACCCCGAGCAGATCGTCACCGTCACCGAGTCGCCCTCCATCCAAGCCGCGATGCCGGGCTCCATCCACGCCGCCCAAGAGATGACGGCCACCGCCGCGGCCGACAAGGCCGAGACCGCGCTCGCGGCCATGCTCGGCGCCTACCGCGAGAACCGCGTGGGCGACTTCGTGGCGTCGGCCTCCTCCATCAAGGCCTTCAAGCAGAAGCGCTTCTACGAGTCGGGCGGCAACGGCACGAACATCTACATGCTCCTGGGCCACGTCGCCCACACCGCCTTCGACTGGGCGATGCAGGTCTACAACAAGACCGGCGTCCTGCCGCCCTACGCCGAGCTCCAGGCCAAGGCCCACCAGATCTGGGACAAGGAGAGCATCGAGCAGACGGTGCACCTGATGTCCAAGGCCCGCGAGTCGGCGCTCGGGTACCGCGACTCGATGGACGCCCGCATGCAGACCATGTACTTGGAGCTCCAGGAGGCCGTGCGGCTCTACCCCATCTCGCTCGGCACCGAGCTGCCGAACCTCATGGTCGTCGAGCGCTACAACAAGGCCGGCGAGCCCACCCACCGCGACATCTTCCGCGGCCTCTACGACCTCGTCTTGGCGCGCCGCACCGACAAGGGCCTCGACGTCATGATCGGGGACTTTAAGACCGGCCAGACGCCCGCCCTGCAGCACATGCTCAAGGACGTCCAGGTCCTGCTCTACGACTTCTTCTCCCGGACCATGTGGCAAACCTTGGCCGCGCCCTACTCGGTCTTGGGCGTCTTCGAGCCCGTCGTGCGGCGCTCGCTCGGGTTCATCTACCCGCGCGGCATGCAGGGCGTCACCATCGGCGAGTTCGACCGCCTGCCCTTCGAAAGCCTGATGACCAACATGATGAACGGCATGCGCAAGCGCCGCGGCATCAAGACCCCCGAGACCATCGCCCGCGAAGAGGCCAAGGTCGCCGCCGCGGCCAAGAAGGCCGAGCGCGCCGCCGCCAAGGCCGCCCGGGAAGCCGCGAAGGCCGAGAAGGCGAAGGCCAAGGCCGCCAAGAAGACCGCGCCCCGCGCGGCCAAGACCACCAAGAAGTAACGCAGCCCCGCAAGGCGAGGAAGAGGCGGTCACGGCATGTGACCGCCTCTTCTCATTGTTGCCGCCTCCGACGTAGAAGGGAACTTTTTCAGGGGGTCGTGCGTACGTGTAGGTATGGAGCCGAACCCCTTGACAAAGTGTGCCATTTATGGCACACTCATTGAACCAGGAAGCTCCGGCTCGAGCGTGCCATGAGCGAGCCCTCCCTGGTCCTCAAAAAGACCCCCGAATTCCATGACTGGTACTCCGAGCTCTCCGAGACCGAACGGACGCGGGTCGATGCCCGCCTGGACCGGGCCAAACAAGGCCATTTCGGCGCCTCGCGGGACCTTGGCGAGGGGCTCCTGGAGTTCAAATGGGCCAACGGCATGCGCATTTACTACTCGCGCAAACGCATCCAGGGGATCGACGTCCTCGTCTTGTGGGGAGGCTTCAAGGGCACGCAGAAAGGCGACATCCGCAAAGCGCGACGCCTGAAGGCGGAGTACGAACATGACCTCGAGAACTGACCGCAAGAAGACCGGCAAGGGCCGCCTCCTCGACCACGACACGTCGAAGACCCTGGCCAACAGCGAACTGGTCTTCAAGACCTTCATGGAATGCCTCGAAGAAGGCGACGCCGACTCCGCCGCGGAGGTCCTGGCCGCCAGCCTGCGCCACCTCAACAAGACCCAACTCGAGAAGCGGCACCACATCCCCAGGCGCTCGACCTACAACCTGCTGACCGGGAAGGTCGCCCCGAACCTGGCCCTGGTGGCGAAGGTCTGCAAGGCGCTGCGGGCCGAATTGCCGCACGGCTGACCCGGCTTTATTCCGCTAGGGCCCGGCGGACGCTCAGTCTTCGAAAGTCCCGCACGCGCAGACGCGCGTGACGGAACTCCTGGGCCCGGTGCGAGGTCGTGACCCCCACCACCGCCATCCCGGCGCGGCGCGCGGCCTCCTCGCCCAGAAGCGAGTCCTCGAAGACGACGCAGTCTTTGGGGCGGGTCTTGAGCTTGTCGGCCAAGATGAGCCAGGTCTCGGGGTCGGGCTTGCCCTTCTTGACCATCCCCCCGTCGACCACCGCGTCGAAGCTCGCGCGCAGGCTCATCCCGTCTAAGATGAACGTCACGTTGTCGTCCTTGGAGCCCGTGCCCACGCCCAGGCGGCAGCCGCGGCGCCGGCCTTCCCGCAGCAGGGCGCGCAGTCCGGGCAGCGCGCGGCGCTTGGGGCCGTAGAGCCTGCGGTAGAGGGTTTCCTTGACGTGGGCCAGCGCCGCCGCCTCGGCGGGAGGCACGTCGCGCTTCAAGTAATAGCGCAGGACCTCGCGGGTGGGGCGGCCCATGGTGTTCTCGCGGAAGTCTTTTAAGTCTATCTCGATGCCGCGGGCGCGGAAGAAGCGCCGCCAGGCTTCCTCGTGGGCGGGCATGTTGTGGCAGAGGACGCCGTCCATGTCGAACAAGAAAGCCCTCGGGGGCGTCATAGCGGGATTATAGCGCCGCGGCCCGCGTCGCGGCCCTGCCGGCTCCTACATCCCCTAAATGGCCGGGACGATGTTGGGGCGGACATGAAGCGCCCTCATCACGCGGAACATGCTCTTCCACTCCGGGTTTCCCCGCCGGGAGAGCATACGGTGCAGGCTTTCGCGCTTGAGGTCGGCGTCCTTGGCCACACGGTTGATGCCGTAGGCCTTCGTCACCGTGGCCAGGGCCGTGAGAACGAGCTCGGAGTCGTTCTCCTCGAATGCCACCTGGATGGCGGCGTTGAGGTACTCCAACGCGAGCTTCGGGCGCGCGCGGAACTCGCGAATCTGTTCCTCGTCATGCGAAACGTAGGACGCTTTGCGTTTCATAGTCTATCCCTGTAATCGGCCGCGTATCCCATCGCTTTCCGGATATCCGCTCCCTGCGAACCCTTATTCCCGCCGCAGAGGAGCACGACGATGACGTCGCCGTCCCGGACGTAATACACCCGGAAGCCCGGCCCGAAGTCGATCTTGAGCTCCGAGACGCCGCTTCCGACCGGCTTGGACTTCCCAAAATTCCCACCCTTCATCCTGTCGACGTACGCCATCACCCGCGCCGCCGTCGGGTCGTCCAAACCCGAAATCCATTCAGAAAACGGGCACCGTCCATCGGAGTCCCGGTATCGCCGCAGCTCGAAGGGAGCCTTCATAACAAGTATAACCTATAGGTTACATACGTCAAGCCCCTTGGGGTGCTCATACATACACGTACGCTTGACCCCCCGTTTTAGTTCCCTCGTCCTCGGGTCCGGATGGTAGGCCCAACGCCGGTTTTCCCCTAGGCCGCACGGCCCTGCCCCGCGGGGGCTTGGGCGGCTACCCTGACTCTATGAGGGCCGCCTGGCTGCTCCCGTTCCTGCTCGCCTCTCCGGCGCGGGCCCAAATGGCCGTCCCGGCCGCTCGCGCCCGCGCGGCCGTGGCGGACTTCGCCGCCGCGCGCGACGCCCGCCAAACCGCCGCGCTGGCCGCCTACGGCCTCACCCCCGAGACCGTATCCGTCACCTGCTCCGGCAAACCCTGCCCCGAAGAGCGCCGCCGCGAGGTGCTCTCGACGCTGGCGGGCCTCCTCGGCCGCATGCCCAAGCTCGTCGCCCCGGCCCGCCCGCCCAAGCTCGTCTGGGAGGACCTGCCCGCAAGCTCGCCCGCCGACGGCACGAGCGCCGGCGACGGCGCCATCACGCTCTACGCCCCCGCCGGCAAGGACATGGCCGCCATCCTCGCCCATGAGCTGGCTCACACGCTCGAGTTCATCGACCGCGGCACGGTCAACGCCTTCATGGCCCTGCGCCACGACACCCCCGCCTACCGCGACGCGCTGGCGGCGTTCTGGGTGGAGGTCTGGCGCTCGCGCGGCCCCGAGGACGACGACAGCCGGCCGCTCTCCCCGCGGGCGCGGCAGCTGTTGGGCGCGCTGCGCCTGCCGCGCCGCCACGGCGAGGACCTCCACGCCGCCAAGTCCGGCCGGGAGTACTGGGCCGTCTGCGTGGAGCTCGTGTACATCGAATGGCAGGCCGGGCGCCGCGGGGATTTGAGCGCCTTCATGGACCCGGCCGAGGAAGCCTACCTGCGCGCGCGGATGTAGGGCGGGCTTTAGGCCGCCCGCTTTAGCTCTAGACGGAATCCCAGAGCATCGAGGATCTGCCTTAGGCTGTGGAGCCCGGGGTTTCCCGTCTTCGAGAGCATGCGGAACAGGTGCTCGCGATTGAGCCCCGCCTTCCCGGCTAGCGGACGCACGCCGCCGTTGGCCCGGGACACCTCGCCCAAGGCGAACAGGAAGTCGCCGTCGTCGTCGGAATCCAAGCTCGCATTGAGATACAGGACGGCGAATTCCGGGTTCCGGAGCCGCTCGTGAAGATAATCCTCATATCTGACCGTGCCGCTCATAGACCCTTCTGCCGCAGGTGACTCTCCCAGTACGCCCGCGCCCTTGCGATGTCCCTTTCCTGCGCGTCCTTTTGACCGGCGCATAGAAGAACGACGACCCGCGGGCCGTCCAGTCCGTAGTAGATTCGATAGCCCGGCCCGACGTCTATTTTGAGCTCCCAAACACCGCCCCCTAAGAGTTTCGTGTCCCCGAATAGCCCCCGCCGGACTCGGTCAAAGCGCTTGGCGACGAGCGCCTCGACCTGCGCGTCCAGGGACTCCAGCCAAGCCCTGACGGGACAGTCCCCGGAAGCGGTCCGATAGAGGAGAAGCTCGACCCCGCCGCCTTCCACCGGTCACATCCCTAGAGTAGCGTGAAAGCTACTCGTCGTCAATGGCGGCGGCTGAGTTGTTGGGGAGCCCATACCCACACGTACGTTTTACCCCCCGAATTAGTTCCCTTCCTCGACGGAAGGCCGGCGGCGGATTCTAGGCGCCGCGCTTCTTGCGCGCGGCCACCGTCTCGCCGGCGATGCCCCAGCTGTCGGCGGGCACCTCTTCGATGACGACGTGCGTCGTCGCGGGGTTCTTGCCGAGCACCTCGGCGGCCAGCTTCGTGACGGCCTCGATGAAGCGCGCCTTCTGTTCGGGCGTCGGTCCGGGGGTCATCTTGAGGTTTATGAAGGGCATGGGGGTCTCCTGGGCTTTTGTTCAGACTCGGCCGCCGGCCTTGCGCCGGAACAGCCACGGCTCGACGGGGGCGCTGCCGGCCCACAGGCCGCGCCGCGCGGCGCGCGCCTCGTCCTGGAGTCTGCCCAGCTCGTCGTCTTTGGAGTATTGGCGGTACCACCACGCCCAGCCGGCCTTGAGCAGCTCCTTGTTGGCGTCGCGTCCGTCGGCGAGTTCGAGGTGGGCGACGAGGCGCCCATAGCGGTCCGTGTCGGTGACGGTCACCGAGACGGTCTTTCCGAAGACGAGGCTCGAGAGGAACTTCTTGGCTTGCGTGCCGTAGTCTTGGCGGGACTCGGGGGCGTCGATCTCGGCTAAGCGGATGCGGACGGCCTTGCCGGCGCGGAGGACCTCGACGGTGTCGCCGTCTTTGACGGAGACGACTTGGCCGGAGAAACGCTCTTTGACCGGGGAGGGTTTGACCGGAGCCCGGGTCCCAGCGCGCTCGGGGTGGCAGTGGCGCGTGCCGGCGGCCTTGTCGCGGTGGCAGCCTTCGGCGTCGACGCCCCCGGGGTGGGCGGCGGCGGAGAGGGCGAGGGTGAGGAGGAGGAGCTGCATGGGGAGAGGATAGGAATTTGGTGCAACGGGGGTATTACGACGAGAGGGGACGGCCTTGGGGGGTACGGCACGGCAAAATTCGTAATGGAGGTCCCCCCAACATGGGCCCCGAAAGGAAGGGGATGCCGCAGATTGCGGGAGACACCCGCACGACCAGGGTCAATTTTACAGATTGCCTTGTAAAAAGAAGGAGAATTTAAACAACTACATTAGGTCTCCAATCCTATCATGCCGCATTCCAACAAGCGTTGATGTGTCGCGTCCAGCCTGGCGTCTTCAGGCACAAAAATTACTGTTCCGTCTCGTCCCCGCGTCAATAGAACACGGTAAGAATTCAGACGGAGTTTGAACGGGTCTTTGACGGCATTCTTGTCTTTATATCCACGCGCCAGATCATTCGACCACCTTGATCCGTTCCATATAAAGTCGGATCCCCAGGCCAAGACGGCGCAATCCAACTCGAGACCTTGTACTTGGAATTCCGTAACGACCTTGTCGAGCCGTCGGCAGGAAAGCGCGCTGTCCTCCCCATCCGAAAACCAGGGACCGACCTTAAGCAGCTTGGTGTCTTGGAAGGAGTTTGGCACCCCACAGTTTTCGAGAAGCTTGTCTTTGGCCGACGCAACTAAACCATAACGAGCATCCGCATTCTCCAAGTATCGATCTCGGACGTATTGTTTGGCAAGCTCCAAGCTTCGTGTGACCAGGAATCGATGACCAGCAACCGAAAGTTGTGTCGCAAGTTCTTTAAGCTCTGAACTTGGCGCGCCCTCGAGGAGGCCCTCCACGTATTGATGGATATGGGTTGTCAGGTGGTATCGGATTTCTTTTGTCAGATTTAAAGAGTCGTGGTGCTGGATTTTGGCAGAGCTTCCTGAGAAAATGGCATCTAGTTGTTGGGGGGCATGGATGACCCATTTCTCAGACTCCTTGCATTGCTCGACCGCCTTGCGCCACTGGCCAAGCCCTCCCTCCTCGCCCACGTGGATTTCCTGGCCACTTCCGATGAGGCCGACGATGACGCACCAATCCGGGATGCGCTCCGCAAACTCCACAAAGTGTTCAGGCTCTGACTTACCTCGTGTGGCGATGCTGTCCCCTTGATGGCCGGCATCAACCCTTTCCGCGTCCCACGCTCTTTGGGCTTCATCAAAGACCAGGAGGTGTTCGGGGGGGCGCAGATTGGGTCTGCCGGCATAGGTCGACACGTACTTCTTAACGTCCCGGACGAAGGTGCGGCCTTCGCCTCCGGCACTACGAAGCTCATACTGAAGGACCTGCACGAGCGGGGCATTGCCGGAGAGAAAAACTGCCGGTGACGCGGGTTTCCCATCGGCCCTAGCTACGGCAAGATCGTCGAGAAACTTGGCGTGGACCAACCGCAAGCCAACGAGGGTCTTTCCCGCCCCCGGGACGCCCGTTAGGAGTACGAGGCGTCGCGTCTTTGTCGCATGCGCTTCGTGGGCAATTCTTGTGATTTCGTCAACGGCGGGATCGGTGGAAGCCGCGGCGCGCCACACCTTTCGCACGGTCTTTGATTGGAATAGCTCTCTGGCTGCCTTGACCAGTGTTGGTAAGGGGGAATAGGCATCCTCGCGCAAGAAAAGCTCCGGTGTAATGGTTGGAGCGCTTTGGGCTGCCAGGCGAAGGATTAGTTCGGGGAGTTTGTGGGGCGGCGCGACATGAACACCGTCGATTTCGCGGCCCGGTCGATCCAGTCGAGTCGGGATGAGGATGGCATGAACGACGCGATTGGCACATTCACGGTGATAGCAGCGGAGATCACGAGCATAGGCGGCGACTTGGTCGAGGTCGGCGCGTGAAGCGCGCCCTTTGGATTTGAATTCGACTACGACGACAGATCCATTTTGGAGGAATATGACGTCAGGGCGACGCGACTCCAAGGGAAGTTGATATTCGAGAATCGCGGTATAGAGTCTAGTTGCGGAATCCCTGACGATAGAATGCCCCGTCTCGCGCTGGAGAATATCGATCTCTTCATCCCAGGCCTTAAGTTGCTCCGCTGAGACATTTCTAACGAAGTCTTCGAGTGCAATGCGGATGACGCGCGGACTCTCCATTCCGAGGGCCTGAAAATCAGAGTTCCAACCGCACGAGTCTGTGGACATGTCGGGAGTATTGTTTGGGGGGTGACTTTCTGTCCAGGGCAGGACGCTAAAGGCCCCAGAAGGCTTTCACGCGTTTCTCCACGACCTCAGCCCCCTTCTTCTCGTCCCCATCCCCCAGCCGCCTAAGCTCCCCCTCCAATTCCCCTAGAAAAGCCTTCCGTTCCTCCGCCGAGAGGTACGGCTTGGCGAACATGACGACGCGATTGTCCACGTGGTAGCCCTGCAGGGACTCGTCGACGGCGGCGGGGCCTTCCTCAGGCAGTACGCCAAGGAAGGCC
>SCTT01000386.1 GCA_004322435.1 bacterium | reverse complement strand
GGCGCCTTATAGAGGAAGCCAGCGGGGTGTCTTTGGCCTTGGAAGGGGTCTACAAGTGGCTGCGCTTCTGCCCGTCCAAGGAGGACCCCCGCGCCGGAGTGCCGGCCCGCTACTTCGGGGCGTTCCAAGACGGCGAGATGAAGGCCCGCGGGCTGGCCTACCGGCGCCGGGACACGCCGCTCCTCATCAAGAACATGCAGCAAGACATGCTGGCGCTCTTGGCGAAGTCCGCGGACCTCTCGGGCGCCAAGGCCCTCCTTCCGGATTTGCACCGCATCGCCGCCGGCTACCGCTCGCGCCTGCGCGCGGGCCAGGCCTCGGCCGAGGAGCTGGCCGTGACGGTCCACCTCTCGCGCGACCCGGCCAAATACAAGGTGGACACCCACAGCGCCATCGCGGCCAAGGCTCTCATGCGCGCGGGGCTGACCCTGCACCCCGGCGAGACCCTGCGCTACGTCATCAGCTCGGCCAAGGACCCCGTGAAGGACTGGCGCGTGACGCCGCTCGCGCTCATGGAAGGCGCGCTCGAGTACGACCCGGTGAAGTATCTGCAGCTCTTGGACCGCGCCGTGAGGGAGATCGTGGACGGCCTCGACGCGGGGCCCGAACAGCTCAGGCTGTTTTAGCGTCGAGGTCTTGGAGCAGAAGGTGCGCGGTCGCTTCGGCCCAGTAGGCGGCGCAGCGGCGCATCAAAGCGTCCAGGCGCTCGTCGGGGCCGTGCAGGTGGCGGCGGCGCCACTCGGCCTCGTCGAGCGTGACGCTCGGAGCCGCGGCCATGTCGTAGGCCCACTCGCCCTTGCCTTGGGCGACGTCGAGCCGGACCTCGAGCGCCGCGCCCCACAGGTTGAGCGTATAGACGACGGGGCCCGGGACCGAGAGGTCGAGCTCCACGCGCGCCGGCGCCGGCGGCTCAGCGCCCGCGGGCCGACCGGCCCAATGGGACCAGGCGGCCCGCAACGCCGCGTCGTAATGCGCGCCCAGGCCGGGGGTCAACGGCTCCGGGCGGTTTCCCAAGGAGTTCCAACGATAGCCGGCCCCGGTCATCGTGTAGCCGTGCCGGTGCCGCCAGGCGTTCCAGGGGTCCTGGCCGGGCGGGGCCTTCGGGGCTTCGGCCGTGCCGCGCAGGCGCCAGAGCCGCACTTCGTCTTTCCCGCCGGAGGCCTCGGGAGAGGCTCCGGTCAGGAAGGGGGCCGCGAAGCCGGCGCGGACGGTCTTCAGAGCCGGAAGTCCTGGATCACGGCGATGTGCGCCTTGGGCACGACGGGCTTGCCCGAGTGCTTGGTGTCCACGAAGACGTGCGTGGCCTTCGGGAAATGGTCGTCGAAGAGATTGATGTGCGCCGGCTCGTTCTCGAAGCCGGCCTCCACCGAGCCGAGCGTCCCCAGGCGGGCGAGGCCCTGCTCCTTGAACTCCAAATCGGGGGTCTCGAACTTGGGCTTGAGCACCAAGAGCGCCGGGCCGTCGCCGTTTTGGCCCGGCAGCGGGAAGCCGTGGCGGGCGAGGTTCTTGACCGTGCCTTCGCGCATCGTCTCGTCGCGCCCGGTGAAGTAGGCCGGCACGCCGCCGTCGGCGACGAGGCGGCGGCAGAACTCGGCGGCCCCGGGGACCTCGTCGTCCTCGGCCAGGTACTCGTTTTTGAAGAAGCGCTTGGACCAGAAGTCCTTGAGCTCGGCCAGGAGCCCGGGGTCCGTGACGCCCGCCGCCTTCGCGGTGTCCGTCACCTGGTAGCGCATGTGCTCCGGGCGCACCGAGGCGAGCGCCGCGGCTTTGGGGCGCGCGGCGGCGAACTCGGAGAGGATGCGCACGTGGCGCAGCGCGGTCGACAGGATGGTGTCGTCGACGTCGAGGAGCACGAGCGGCTTGAGGCCCTGCCCGCGCGCGTGGACGACGCGGCGGAGGATGCCGGCGAGGACCGCGCGCTGGTTCACGCCGCGGCCGGCTCCGGCGCCGCCTTCGCGGGGGCATGCTTCTGGCCGGGCTTGGCGTCCCAGATGCGGCGCAGCAGGACGAACCCCACCAGCGAGAACGGGGCCAGGAACACCGGCCACCAGCGCCAGCCGACCTCGGTGGTGATGTAGCCGAGCGCCAACGACTGCACGCCGGTGCCCAGGTACACGAAGCCGTCGATGATGCCGACCGCCGTGCCGGCCGCCTTGCGGCCGCCGAAGTCCATCGTCGCCGTGCCGGAGAGCAGGCCGTGCGTGCCGATGACGCAGATGGACATCACGAACACGAGCGCGCCCAGGGCCCAGCCGCTTTCGAGGAAGGGGACCATCAGCAGAGTCGCGCACAGCGAGGCCAGGTACAAAAAGCCCGCCGCCGGCGCGCGCCGCGACTGGAACACCTTGTCCGAGACCATGCCGGCGCACATGCCGCCGATGACGCCGGCGACCATGAGGATCAGGCCCCAGTTGTCGGACATATACTTCCAACCGCCGCCCAGGCCGGCCGCCATCTTCTCTTTGGCGAGGATGGGGTACCAGTGCATCACGCCGTTGCGGATGACGCCGGTGCAGAACTCGACGAACGCGATGGTCAAGATGACCGGATGGGCCAGGACCTTCTTTAACACGTCAAAGAAGGCGGGCGGGGCCTCGTCGCCGCTCGCGGCGGAGCCGTCGCCGGTGTCGAAGTCGGGGAAGCCGGCCTGCGAAGGGCGGTCGCGGAGCAAGAGGAGCTCGAGCACGAAGAAGGAGCCCAGCAGGATGGCGGGAGCCAGGAACACCCAGCGCGTGGCGTCCGGGCCGGCGGCGCCGCCGGCCTTGAGGTGGTTGAGCAGGCGCGTGTTGACGTCGAAGGCCAGCCACAGGCCCGTCGAGATCATGATGCCGAAGATGCCCGAGAAGGTGCCGCGCTCGCGCACGTGGAACCAGGCCTGGTTGACCTTGACGATGGCCACGGCGCCGAAGCTCTGGAAGTACATGTTGACGCCGTAGAGGAGGCTGAAGACGAGCTTGAGCGGGGCCGCCTTGGGGTCGGCCGAGTTCAGGACGCTCTGCAGGTACAGCGCCATCGACAGGTTGGCCAGCGCCGAGCCGCCCGCGCCCACGAGCATCGCCTTCTTGCCGCCCATGCGGTCGGTCAGCGGGCCGTTGATGACGAAGGCGATCGCGTACACCCAGGCGCCCACGCCGAAGATGGTGCCGAAGTCCGCCTTGCTCATCAGGTCGCCCAAAGCGGTCTTCGACACGGTCAGGTTGTAGCGGCCCATATAAAGGAGGGCGTAGGTCAGCCCCAGCGGGAACCAGTTGAAGAAGCGGCGGGTCTTGTAGCCCGCGCTGTGCTCGGGGGCGGCGGCGGCGTTCGCGGGGACTGGGGCCTGGGACATGACGACCTCTGACGGGCTAGGATGGCGCGGCTCGGATTATTGTATCAGCTACGGCCTTCTAAAAGTCGAAGGACACGCCGACGTCCCAGTAGTGCTCGCGGTTCTTGTAGAACTGGCCGTACTCGGAGCGGCCTCCGAAGTAGCCCACATGGGCGCGCATCGCCCGGACCCCGCGCGTCGCGCCCAAGCGCATGCCGAGGTCGGTCTTCGAGTTCAGGTTCCAGCCGCCGCGGCTGTGGTTCTTGAAGTCCTGGGCCAGGTAGACCCAGCACTCGTTGTCCTTCTTCCACCCGAGGTCCGCGGTCCGGAGTTCGAAGCCGTATTGGACGGCGCCGTCCTGGTCGTCCGGGACGGGATGGAACAGGCCGGTCCCGCCGCCATAGACGCGCGCCTGGGGGTGCGGCTCGAAGGAGAAGACGGTCCTCACCCCTTCGACCGAGTAGCGGAAGCCGGTGGACTTGGTGCGCCGGATGTAGTCGTCGCCCAGGTGTGAGCTCTCGTGGAAGGCCATCACCTGGCCCGAGAACCGTCCGTGCCGGAACTCGAGCGGGACGTCCGCGAAGAAGTCGATGGTTTGGAACTCGTTGACGAAGCCGGAGAGCCTGAAGCGCGAGAAGCCCATCCCGGCGAGGTTCAGCTGGAAGATCCAATCGTCGCCCCGGCGCCAGCGGGCCATCCCCCAGGTGTTCCCCAACGCGACGTCGGCCAGGTTGAAGCCGCCCAGCCGGTAGTAGCGCAGCGTGGTCTGGGGCTGGCGCGGGTCGGCGAGGAGGCGGTGGAAGAGCTGGTCGGTCTCCGGCACGACGCCGTAGACGAAGTCCCGGGCGCGCGCCGCGGGCGCGAGCAAGACGACGGCCAGGACGGCGGACCGGAGGGCGCTCTTCACGGGAGCGTCTTGTGGGTGCCGTCGCACAGCGGCTTCGTCTTCGACTGCCGGCAACCGCACCAGGCGACCTTCTTGGCCTCGGTGATGTCGACGTAGATGGGCATCATCCCGGTGTTGTTGCGCGCGTGCGAGCCGTCGCAGTACGGGCTCTTCGCGGACTGGCCGCAGGCGCAGTACGCGACCTTGCGCGGCGTCTCGTCTTTGACGTAGGGGGCCTTCTGGATGGTCATGGGGTCTCCTTGTCGAGCAGCCTGCGCGCCGTGTCCAAATCCGAGGTCGGCAGCTCGCAGGCGAAGTTGACGCAGATGTAGGCGGTGGGCTTGCCCTTCAAGGGGCCCATCCCGCGCAGCAGGGGGTTGAGCTTGACGAGACGGTCGCGCTTGGGGCCCGGCTCGACGACGAGGAGCGCGAGCGGGGGACGGGGCTTGGAGTGCACGAGGCGCAAAAACTCGCGCGTCGCCGGGTCCGAGAGCTCGCCGGCCACCACGACCTGACGGGGCTTGTCGAGCGCCCGGGCCCAGGCGGCCATCATCAAAGGAAGCGCGCGCGGAGACTCGCGCAGCGTCCCGCCGTGGGCCTCGAGGACCTTCTCGGCCGCCGCGCGCCAGGCCGGGCGCTCGACGAGCTGGGACAGGCGCAGGAGGTTCAGCGCCGCGACGGAGGCCCCCGACGGCTCGGCTCCGTCGTGGTCGGCGCCCAAACGCGCGAACAGGTCGCCGCCGCCGTCCTTGGGCGCCTGCGCGTAGCCGCCCTTCCCGTCGGCATGGCGGGCTTCGAGGGCCTCGGTCAGCTCGACGGCCCACTCGAGCCAGGCGGGGTCGAAGGAGGCCTCGTAGAGGTCGAGGAGCCCCTGGGCCAGGAAGGCGTAGTCCTCGGCCAGCCCGTCGACGGCGGCCTCGCCGCCCGCCCAACGGCGCTTGAGCCTCTTGGACTCGGGCACCCACAGCGCGCCGCGGAGGAAGCGGGCCGTCTCCTCGGCGGCCGCCAGGTAGCGCTTGTCCTCGAGCGACTGCCAGCCCTTGGCCAGCGCCGAGAGCGCCAGCCCGTTCCAGGAGGCGAGCACCTTCTCGTCTCGGTGGGGCCGGGGCCGGCGGCCGCGCAGGTCGAGCAGGGCCTTGCGGGAGGCGTCGAGCGAGCGCCGGGCCTCGCCCTGGGTGAGCTTGAAGCGCTTGGCCGTGTCCTCGAGCGTATGGGCCGCGTAGAGGACGTTCTTGCCCGCGAACTCGCCGTGCGGGTCGTCGGGGGCGTTGCCTCCCGGCTCGACGCCGTACCGGAAGAGGAACGCGTCCGCCCCCGCGCCCAGCGCCGAGCGGAGCTCGGCCTCGGTCCACACGTAGAAGGCGCCCTCCGCCTTGTGGGAGTCCGTGGACGCCCCCGCCGGGAGGCTGTCGGCGTCCTCGGCCGAATAGAACCCGCCGCCGGGCCGGCCCAGGTCGCGCAGCATCGCGTCCAAGGTCTCGCGGGCCAGACGCGAGAGCTCGGGGTCCCTCGAGGCCCGGTGCGCGTCCAAGAGCGGCCCCACGAGCTGGGCCTGGTCGTAGAGCATCTTCTCGAAATGCGGCACGCGCCAGGCGGCGTCGACCGAGTAGCGGTGGAAGCCCCCGCCCAGCTGGTCGTAGACGCCGCCGCGGCCCATCGCCAGGAGCGTCCGGCGCGCGAGGTCCGCGGCCGTCTTGTCGCCGGTCCGGCCGTGCTCGGCGAGCAGGAATTCCAGGTTCGGGGGCATCGGGAACTTGGGCGCGCCGCCGAAGCCGCCGTTGGCCTCGTCAAACACCGTCTTGAGCTCGGCGACCAAAGCCCCCGGCCAGCCGGCCAAGGGCTTGGCCCGCTCGCCGGGGCCGGAGCCGTGCTCGGCCAGGGCGTCGGCGAGGCGGCCCGCGTCGCCTTCGAGGGCCTTGCGGTCCGTGGACCACAGCTCGGCCACGCGCCCGAGGACCTGGGTGAACGAAGGACGTCCCCAGCGCGGCTCGGGCGGGAAGTAGGTGCCGCCGTAGAAGGGCTTGAGCTCGGGCGTCAAAAACAGGTTGAGAGGCCACCCGCCGCCCCAGCCGGCGGCGTTGGCCGCGGACATATAGAGGTTGTCGACGTCCGGCCGCTCCTCGCGGTCCACCTTCACCGGCACGAACGAGGCGTTGAGCGCCGCGGCGGCCGCGGGGTCTTCGAAAGACTCCCGCTCCATCACGTGGCACCAGTGGCAGGTGGAATAGCCGATGGACAGGAAGACGGGCTTCCCCTCGGCCTTGGCCTTCGCGAAGGCCTCCGGCCCCCACGGGAGCCAGTCCACGGGGTTATCGGCGTGCTGCAGGAGGTAGGGGCTCTTCTCGCCGGCGAGGCGGTTCATGGCCGAGAGCGGAGCGGCGACGAGGAGGAGCGCCGCGGCCGCCGCACGCACTCAGGACTTCCCGTGCCGCCCCTGGAGAGCCTCGTCGACCAGCCGCTTGATGGTGGCGTAGTCGGCGCCCGAGACGAGGTGGCCGTTGACGAGGAAGGCGGGCGTTCCGGAGATGCCGAGCGACTCGGCCTCGGCGGCGTCCTTCGACACGGCGCCCAAGGTCTTTTTGGCCTCGTAGCAGGTCTCGAAGGCCTTCACGTCGCCGCCGGCCTTCTTGACGAAGTCGGCGAGCTTCTGGGCCAGCGTGTCGGGGGTCAGCTCGCGCTGCCCTTCGAAGAGCGCGTCGTGCACCTTCCAGAACTTGTCCTCGCCCTGCAGCTTCGCGCACTCGGCGCCCATCGCGGCCGGCTCGGCCATCGGGTGGATCGAGGAGAGCGGCAGCGCCTTGTAGACCCAGCGCACCTTGCCGGCATAGTCCTTGATGATGCGGCTCTGCATGATCTCGTAGCCCTTCTGGCAGAACGGGCACTCGAAGTCGGTGTACTGGACCACCGTGACCGGGGCCTTCTTGGGGCCGCGGGACGGGGAGGACGCGAGGTCGAGCTTCGCGATGCGCTCCTGGTCGGGGTTCGACGTCATGTCCTTGAAGCCGCCGAGCAGGTAGTGCTTGCCGTCGTCGGCGACCCAGACCGTGTCCTTTTGCGCGCTCTCGCCGCGCGCGAAGGTGATGTCGGCCTTCTTGAAGCCCGCGATGCCGGCCGCGACCGGGGTCGTCACCGTGATCTCGACGGCGCCCGGGACGTTGTAGGTCTCGCGGATGTGCTCGGCGAGGACGGAACGGTCGAGGCCGGAGGCCTTCGTGGCCGTCTTAACGGCAGGGACGGCGGCCGGCTCGGCCGGGGGTACGGCCGCCGGCGCCGCCTCGACGGCCGGCGCCGGGGCGGCCGGGACTTCCGTGGCGCCGGCGTTCGCGGCGAGCAAGGCGACGGCTAGGAGGGAAATGGTCATAGCGCCAGCTTATCATTTCGTTGTAATGCTATACTCGGTGCCTGCCGCAAGACGTCCCTTCACGCGCTCATAGCTCAATGGATAGAGCGTCAGCCTGCGGAGCTGAAGATCCAGGTTCGATTCCTGGTGAGCGCACCACTTACCGCTGAGCGTCATCGGCCCTGGCGTTCCCGTCCGGATTCCATTATCCTGAGCGAAGTGACGGCCTCACTCCGGACCCTCCTCCTCGTCCTCTTATCCACGCCCCTCTTCGCGCAGGCGCCCCCGCCCGCGGACGGCCCGCGAGAGCGCGCGCTCGCCGAGCACACGGCGGGGAAAGAACTCTGGGAGCTCGGCAAGAAACGCAAGGCCCTCAAGAGGTTCCGGGCGGCACGCCGGCTGGACCCTGGGAACCCCGACATCCTGGCCTCCTTGGTCGAGGCCCTCGAAGGGCCGGAGGCCATCGGGTTCCTGGAGGGCGAGCTCCGGCGGGACCCCCGGGATTTCGGCGCCCTGGTCCTGCTCGCGTCGGCCTATCTGCAGCCGGCTTCCGGGAATAAGGACCGGGCGACGGAACTGCTGGAGCGCGCGGCCGCGCTGGAGGGCCCCGAGGAAAGCCACGCTTGGGCCCTGCTCCAGCTCGCCTCTACACGGCGGGAAGAGGGGCGCTTCGACGAGGCGCTGGGCCTGAACCGGCGCCTCCTCGTCGAGCACAAGGCTCACCCCGCCTATCCGACGTTCTTCCTGGAGGCCGCGCAGACCCAGGCCGCGGCGAAGAGCCATGAGAAGGCCCGCCAGCTCGTCCGACGCGGCTGCGCCCTGCTGACCCGAGGCTCGCCGCTGCGCGCCGACACCGCGGCCCTCGGCGGGATGGCTCAGGCGTGTTTCGGGCTCGGGGACTACGGCGCCGCCGAGACCCTGTGGACGTTCCTGCTGGCGCAAGATCCCGCCGACGACTTCACCCGCTCCCGACTTGCGGGTCTCCACCGCAACCGCGGCGACCTGGACGCCGCCGAGGCCCTCGCGCGGGGGTTTGCGGGCCCCTACGCGCCCTTCTTCTCCAACGAGGTGCTCGCCCACGTGTACGCCGAGCGCGGGCGGCGCGAAGCCTGCGAAGACGCCCTCCGCGGAGCGCTCGCGGCCCTCCGCGCGATGCTTCGCGATGCCCCGGCGGATCCGGGGCTCTACATCCGCGGCGCCGCCCTGCTCTCCGACCTGCGAGTCCGACCGGACCTGGCCAAAGAGCTGGCGGAGCGCGCCCAAAAGCTGTCCCCCGGCCCCGAGGCGCGGGCCACGATGGGCTTCGCCGCGCTGGCGGCGGGCGAGCCCGACGAAGCGATCGCTCTGCTCGCGCCGGCCGCCGAGGAGAGCCCCTACAGCTCGTGGATGCGCGTCCAGCTGGGCCGAGCCTACGCCGCCAAGGGCGACTCGGACGCGGCCCGCCGGACCTGGCGCGAGGGGCTGGTCATCAATCCCAGCTCGCGGGCGATGAAGACGCTGCTGAAGGGCCGGCGCCTGCCCGGAGAAGGGCTCAAGCTCCGGGAGGATATGCTGGGCGAACCCGCCTCGGTGGCCCCCAGCACCGCCGTCGCCCGGATCGCGGTCCTGCCGATGGGCAACCTGACCAACGACCTGAAGGGACCCGGTGTCCTGCGCGCCCTCTTCCACGAGCGCCTGGGCCGGCGCGGCTATCTCCTCGCCCCCCTTGAGGACGTCGACCGCGTCCTGCGCGAGCGGCTCGGCGTCACGGACGGCGGCCAATTGGCCGGCGTGACGCCGCAGCGCCTGGGAGAGGCGCTCGGCGTCGA